>CAZHJO010000299.1:0-4428 GCA_964532755.1 uncultured Maribacter sp.
GACCGTCTGCTTAGAAGGCAGATGCTCTATCCAGCTGAGCTACGCGACCATTTTTGATTAAGTTTTGTTGCCTTAAACAAAAAAGCTTCAAGTTTCCTTGAGGCTTCTTATGTAGTAGCGGGGACTGGACTCGAACCAGCGACCTTCGGGTTATGAGCCCGACGAGCTACCTACTGCTCTACCCCGCGATGTGGACGGCAAATATACAACGGTTTTTTAGATCTATCAAAACTTGATCCAAGATTATTTTCATGCTCATTCCCCATAAAATGGTTAAAATCCATACCTTCGGACTTTTTATCTTACATGGACCTGATCAATGATTTTATCTCGAGGATGTTGCCGTATACAGAATGGCCCATGTTCATATTACTTATTCTAGGAGGCCTTTTTCTGGTTTTCTATTCCAAATTTTTGCCTTATCGATTTTTTGGACACGCAATTGCCATTACTGCTGGAAAATATGATGACAAAAATGCCAAGGGTGATGTTAGTTCCTTTCAGGCACTTTCAGCAGCGGTTGCCGCCACTGTAGGTTTGGGTAATATCTCAGGTGTTGCAATTGCCATTCATGATGGTGGGCCAGGTGTCGTTTTTTGGATCTGGATGACCGCCTTAATCGGTATGTGCATAAAGTTTTATTCATGCAGCTTGTCCATTATGTTTCGAGGTACCGATTCACAAGGTCACTTGCAAGGGGGTCCTATGTATTATATAACCAAAGGTCTTGGCGAAAAAGCAAGGCCACTTGCCATCTTCTTTGCCATTTGTGGGTTGTTTGGTTTTTTAGGCGTGTTTACCGCAAATCAGTTCACCGAAACATTTATGAGTGTAATAGAACCACAAACCACACTTTATGAAATGAGCGATGTTAATTGGAAGTGGACTATTGGTATAGTATTGGCCATTGTAACTTCGCTTGTCATATTTGGAGGATTGACCAAAATCGCCAAGGTGGCCTCGGCCATTGTGCCTTTTATGGTGGCCATATATCTAATTGCCGTTGTTGTGGTTATGGCACTTAATGCATCGCAGGTAATACCTTCTTTAAAAATGATCATAACTGAAGCATGGAATTTTAAGACCATTGTAACAGGGGGCTTTTGGGGACTGGTTATCATTGGTATTCGCAGGGCCATGTTTTCAAATGAGGCCGGTCTGGGTAGTGCACCAATGTATCATGGCCAGTCTAAAACAGATAATCCAATCAAGGAAGGTCTAGTAGCAATGTTAGGCCCTTTTATCGACACCATCATGGTCTGTACCTTTACGGCTGTTGTTATTATTCTAAGCGGAGCGTATCTTGAAGACCAGAGTGGTATCGTAATGACCCTATCAGCTTTTGAAAAGACACTCTATGGATACGGTGATGACCTATTGATGTTGATTGTCACGGCCTTTGCCTTATCTACATTGTTCACATATTCTTATTATGGTGTCAAGTGTTTGTCTTTTTTAACGAATGCCAAAATCGGGAAACTATATAACTGGTACTTTGTGATCATGATTATTTTTGCCGCAGTTGCTTCCTTGGAATTGGTTAAAAATCTAATCGATTTATCATATGCGTTAATGGTAATACCCAATATGATTGCCGTACTTTTGTTGGCACCCAAAGTCAACCAGGCTGCAAAAGAGTATTTTAAAAACCTAAAGAATGGCTGAGCACAAAGCGGGATTTGTAAATATTATTGGGAATCCCAATGTAGGGAAATCTACATTGATGAATGCCTTTGTTGGTGAAAAACTATCGATAATAACATCCAAGGCACAGACCACAAGGCACCGGATTTTAGGTATTGTTAATGGCGATGATTTTCAAGTGATACTATCGGATACACCTGGTATAATCAAACCTGCCTATGAGCTACAATCCTCTATGATGGATTTTGTGAAATCTGCCTTCGAAGATGCCGATGTGCTTTTGTATTTGGTAGAAATTGGGGAGAAGGCATTGAAAGATGAAAAATTCTTTGAAAAAATCAAGAATAGCAAGATTCCAGTACTTTTATTATTGAATAAGATAGACACTTCCACACAAGATGACTTGGAAGAACAGATACAATATTGGCAAGCGCAATTACCTACCGTTGAGATCCATCCCATATCGGCATTGAACAATTTTAATGTTAAAGGGGTGTTTGAACGTATACTGGAACTGCTTCCGGAATCACCGCCCTATTATCCCAAAGACCAATTAACAGATAAACCCGAACGTTTCTTTGTTAATGAGACCATCAGGGAGAAGATATTGTTGTTTTATAAGAAAGAGATTCCCTATTCGGTGGAAATAGAGACCGAGGAATTTTTTGAAGATCCGGAGATAATTAGAATGCGGGCTGTTATAATGGTCGAGCGCGATTCCCAAAAAGGGATTATCATTGGTCATAAGGGGAGTGCCTTAAAACGAGTAGGCGTAGAGGCCCGTAAGGATCTTGAGAAATTCTTTGGCAAACAGGTTCATCTAGAATTGTATGTAAAGGTGAACAAGAATTGGAGAAGCGATAAAAGACAATTGAAACGGTTTGGCTATAATCAAAAGAAATAGGCTATAGACCCAATTGTTGATTCATAAAATTGTGCAATTCGTGCATTTGTGGTTTTCCTTTACTTCTTCCAGCCCTACCAAAAGCGTAGAGCACAAACCAAAGAACGACCATGAAAATCATAAGGCCTAGTTGTAATCCATAACTACGTCCTAAGGAAGCGCTTGAATAGGCCCAAACACCCAAGCCAATAAAAATTGTTGCTACCCCAAAATGAAGGAACATAAAAAATGTCCATAAAGTGGGATTGGGACCAAATAGTCCGTAAATCTTACTGCCGCCTTCCTCTTGGTCATTTATTTCCAAATGCAATTGCGGTGACCAGAAGTGAATTTGCTCGCTATTGAATTTAATAAATACATGATCATCCATTCGCTTGACCAAAAAAGGGGGCTGGTCAATATTTTCAAAAGTTTGCAATGCTTTTTCTTTTGGTTGTTCAAGTTCTATTTGAAACCTGGGCCTTAGAACAATTTCATTAGGGAGTACTTGCACGGTATGACATGGAATTAGAATCAAAAGATACTATTTTTTCTTCAAATTTAAATGGTACTTTTGCAGCAAATTATGAGCTTATGAGTGCTATTGTGGCCATTGTTGGAAGACCAAATGTCGGTAAATCCACCTTTTTTAATCGATTGATTCAGAGAAGGGAAGCTATTGTTGATGCTGTAAGTGGAGTTACTCGAGATCGCCATTATGGTAAAAGTGATTGGAACGGGAAAGAATTCTCTGTGATTGATACGGGTGGCTATGTAGTTGGCAGCGATGACATCTTTGAACAGGAAATTGATAAGCAGGTAGAATTGGCCATTGAGGAAGCCGATGCCTTGATTTTCATGGTGGACGTTGAAACTGGGGTAACAGGTATGGATGAGGACGTTGCCAAGATATTACATCGTGTAAATAAACCTGTTTTCTTAGCCGTGAACAAGGTTGACAATGCCAAACGGGCTGAAGATGCAGTTGATTTCTATTCTTTAGGATTGGGCGAATATTATACACTCTCAAGTATAAATGGTAGTGGAACAGGGGAGTTGTTGGATGCCCTAGTAAAGGTATTGCCCGAGAATGAGGAAGAAGAAAGCGATCTACCGAGATTTGCTGTGGTTGGTAGGCCAAATGCCGGTAAGTCATCTTTCATTAATGCACTGATTGGTGAAGAAAGATATATAGTCACAGATATTGCAGGGACTACCAGAGATAGTATTGATACCAAGTACAACCGTTTTGGGTTTGAGTTTAATCTTGTTGATACTGCTGGCATACGTCGAAAATCCAAGGTGAAGGAAGATTTGGAATTTTATTCGGTCATGCGCTCAGTACGTGCCATTGAACATAGCGATGTGTGCCTGCTTCTATTAGATGCTACAAGGGGTTTTGATGGACAGGTTGCAAATATTTTCTGGCTGGCCCATAGGAACAATAAAGGTATTGTCATTTTGGTCAATAAATGGGATTTGGTCGCGGATAAGGAGACCAACACCATGAAACAATATACAGAAAAGATAAAAAAGGTTCTTGAGCCATTTACCGATGTCCCTATCTTGTTTATTTCAGTGTTGACCAAACAACGTATTTATAAAGCCATTGAAACTGCTGTTGAGGTGTATAAAAACCGGAGCAAAAAAATACCCACACGAAAATTCAATGATATTATGTTGCCGATCATTGAAAACTATCCACCCCCAGCACATAAGGGTAAGTTCGTGAAGATCAAATTCTGTACGCAATTACCAACACCTTATCCACAATTCGCATTTTTCTGTAATCTGCCACAATATG
Source organism: uncultured Maribacter sp. (assembly GCA_964532755.1). Taxonomy (GTDB): domain Bacteria; phylum Bacteroidota; class Bacteroidia; order Flavobacteriales; family Flavobacteriaceae; genus Maribacter_A. The sequence goes on from CAZHJO010000299.1 coordinate 4,332, forward strand.
TACGTGAACCCTATAAACGTTTTCTTGAAAATAAGCTAAGGGAAAATTTTAATTTCACAGGTGTACCTGTTACCGTCTTTATGCGGAAGAAGTAATT
>CAZHJO010000300.1:0-4418 GCA_964532755.1 uncultured Maribacter sp.
TTCAGAAACGGAAGTGCCTAGCATTTTAAAAGGGCGTGGGAATATTTTAGCTGAAGCTACCAGAAACGCATTGCATTTTTTTCAGAACAAGGACAAACCCTTTTTCTTAATGGTTGAAGGAGCTCAAATAGATAGTTATGGTCATGATAACAACGTTGCAGGTATTGTATCCGAAGGATTGGATTTTGATGAAGCCATAGCGGAAGCCATCAAATTTGCCGACAAGACTGGAAATACATTGGTCATAATCACCGCTGACCATGAAACTTCAGGCTTTAGTATTCCACAAGGGAATATTGATAATCACATGATAGAAGGAGATTTTACGACTCACGACCATACTGGGACCATGGTTCCAATTTTTGCGTACGGCCCCCATTCCCAAGAATTTCAAGGGGTCTATGAAAATAGCGAATTATTTGGAAAAGTATTAAAGGTGCTTCCTTTTAAAACTCAATAGATAAAACCACATACATGAAAAAAACCTATCGATTGTCTTACTGCAAATGTTTTTTTTTCGTCACCTTCATTTGCCCAAATAAATAACCCAATCGACGTCATGTCGTTTAATATTAGATATGATAATCCAGAAGATTGAACTACCTCATATTTGTTACAGCAATTGAATTGGTTAGACAAAATGGCCGTTTTAAAGGACAGATTTCCAAGCTCACATAACCATTCCCACGAGTGTGCCATTCATGGTCTCTTTTAGTAGTTCCCTTAATTCACACAATATGGGACACTTTTATAATTATTTTTAAATAAGCCTATGTTCAAAAAAACAATGAACTCAAAGTGTGATTTCAAGGATTTTAGCAATATTCCGAATTAAATAAGTTCATATAAAATACAAGAGTAATCCGGTGGGCACTTCAGAATAAATATTGAACTTTTTGAATATCTAATAGATACGATTCAGGTTCAAATCCTGTCTCAATGACTCAAAGAAGAAAGTCCATTCCCAAAAGGAATTGGTTCTAGTTTTGTGGAAAGTTCTGAACGAAGCTTCAAAGTCTTAGAACTGAACTAAAACCAAGTGCCGATCTGTCTGACTTGTTACTTTTGTATGCGTCAACAGAGGAAGACCTATTACTAATAGACCCATATGAAGTTGAAGACCCAAAAAGTCCTCAAAAATTCGATTACCCTGACCTGCGTCATTGTACAGCCAATGGTCTCACCATAATTTCGGGTATTATCTTCTTTTCATGATCCAAAATACGTGCTCGCTTTCCGCTCAAGAAATTGCCGCTATTTTTCGCAGCAATCTAACTGATGGTTTGAGCAAGGACACCCTTCAAAAGTTACTGGAAGAACACGGTCCGAACCAAATTCCACAAGACAGGCCAAAAAGCAGATGGCATATTCTGGCAAGTCAATTGTTCGACCCGATTATTTATATTCTGGCCGTTGCAGGAGTATTGGCCTTTCTCTTTAGCGATTGGCTAGAAGGGGTCTCGATTCTTGTCGTCATACTGATTTCGAGCGCCATCGGTTTTTTTATGGAATTAAAGGGAGTCCGTTCCTTAGAAGCATTACGAAAAATGGGACAGACCATAACCTGGGTACAACGTTCGGGAAAGGCCCAAAGAGTTAAGGCATCAGAATTAGTGCCTGGCGATATTTTACTCTTGCAAACTGGTGATGTGGTTGCGGCAGACGCGCGCCTGATTGCAGAAGAAAACCTGTCTATTAAGGAATCCGCCTTAACGGGAGAAAGTGTTCCCGTAATGAAAACCACCAAAATTTTTCCTGCAGATACGCCCTTTACCGATCAGCGCAATATTATTTTCAAAGGTACCATGGTCATTACAGGTTCGGGAAGGGCCATAGTAACCGCCACTGGGGAAAATACCCAATTGGGGAAAATACAACAAATGGGCATTGAGGCCGAGAAAGTAACAACGCCCTTGGAAAAAAAATTGAATCAGCTTGGCAAATGGTTGATCTGGCTAACATTGGTCTTTGCATTGCTTATAGTTATAGTAGGATATATTCGTGGTAAGGATTTAATCTTGATGATAGAAACAGGTGTAGCCTTAGCGGTAGCTGCAATCCCCGAAGGGCTACCCATTGTCGCCACAATTGCCTTGGCTCAGGGTATGTTGCGATTGTCCAAACGACAGGTCATTATAAAAAACTTAGAAGCGGTACAGACCTTGGGCGCAACGAACATCATCTGCACTGATAAAACCGGAACCCTTACTGAAGATAAAATGAATGTTCATACCGCAGTTTTTTCAGATGCTTCCTTGACAGATGTTCAACATATGAACATGGAGGATTTTGATTTCATAAAGAGAAATGAAGCCTTTGATAAAATGATGCAAGCAAGTATTCTCTGCAACAATGTAGATTATTCTGAGAATGAACTACAGGGTGATTCCATCGAAGTCGCATTACTTGAATTGGCAATAAATGCCGGTTATAATATAAAATCCATTCGTGAGGAAAATCCCGAGAAATTAGAACTACCCTTCGATGCCGAACGAAAATTAATGGCGACCGTTCATAAAAACAAGCACGGTTTTTATGTCTATACCAAAGGAGCTTTTGAAAAGATGGTCTTGTTGTGCACTGGTATTTTGGTTGATGGTAAAATCGAATGTTTTGAAACAAAACATGAGTGGTATCGAAAAGTGGATAAATTAGCCGCTCAAGGGCTTCGCACATTGGCATTGGCTTATAGGGAAATAGAAAACATCCCAAAAAAGGAAAACCTGGCAGAAGAACTTGTTTTTCTAGGGATTTTAGGCTTTATCGATCCTGCGCGCGAAGATGTAAAGGCCACAATCGATATTTATAAAAAAGCGGGAATTAAAGTCATTATGGCAACCGGTGACCACCCAGGTACAGCACAAAAGATTGCTGAGGAAGTCGGGCTGTTGGAAATCAATGCCCCATCTAACAAATTAGCAAAAGGAAAGGATTTGAAGAATATCAAAGAAGCCAATACAAAGACAAGGATGCAATTGCTAAATGCGTCTGTTTTTGCGCGGGTTACACCAGAACAGAAACTTGATTTGGTAAGCTTCCATCAAAATAACGGAAATATTATCGGGATGATCGGTGATGGTATTAATGATGTGCCCGCTCTTAAAAAAGCGGATATCGGTATTGCCATGGGCATTCGGGGTACTGAGGCCGCTCGTGAAGTCGCCGATGTCATTCTAAAGAACGATAAGTTTACTACCATAGAATTGGCGATTCGCCAAGGTAGGGTGGTATTTCAGAATATTCGGCAGTTCGTAATTTATCTACTATCCTGTAATTTGGCCGAGATACTGTCTGTTGGACTTGCCTTTCTGCTGAACCTTCCGGCACCCTTATTGCCCTTGCAGATCCTGTTCCTAAATTTGGTTACCGATATATTCCCGGCCTTGGCCTTAGGGCTTGGAAAAGGTGAAAATGATATTATGGAGCAACCGCCACGTGACCCTGCTGAACCTATAATGACAAGAAATGATTGGCAAGCTACCATGATCTATGGTTTATCGATCAGCTTGTCAGTACTTGGTATCGTAATCTATGCCAATTTTGTCATGAAACTAGATTGGAACATCATCAACAACATGGCCTTCTACACCTTGGTTTTGGCACAATTGTTCAATGTATTCAACATGCCCGATCATAGGGAGTCTTTTTTTAGGAACGAGGTAACCCAAAACGGCTGGGTATGGGGTGCCATTTTACTTTCCTTATTGATCACCTTGGGTGCCTATCTTGCACCTCCTATTGCCCAAGCGCTTTCGCTACTACATATTACCCTTGAACAAATTGGTCTTATAGTACTATTTGCACTGGGATCCTTAATTTTGGTACAGTTGATCAAGCGTTTGAGAGTAGTATTCTAAATTTTCCTCCAATGGTAAGAAATCCTATTTTAGCCAGTAGTCAGTCCACCTTGGATAGGATTCTTAGCCCTGCTTACCCATAAGTGTTTAGCATAGGCCCTATCTCAATAGTGGCAGTGGTATTGCAATCCAAAATACAACGTATCAATTATTCCAGATTAGCTTATCGTAAATTTAATGAGACTATAGGCAAGATAGAGCATAACCAAAACAATACCCTCCCTTTTTTGTAGCCCCTTCTTTCGTTTCAAAAACCATACGAAAACGATACTTATAAGTAGCAGCACGGGTATATCGAACCAAAGAACGGCCTTACTCACATGTATTTGTGAAATCATAGAACCAATTCCCAAGGGAACCAATAGATCAAAAATATTGCTTCCCACGATATTGCCAACTGAAAGACTTGCTTTGCCTTCAGAAAGTGCCCTTAACGAAATGGCAAGCTCTGGTAGGCTTGTTCCCAACCCGACTACTATGGCACCTACGAAAGATTGATGAATACCCCATTTTTCAACGATTACCAACGCATTTGCTATGGTAATATGTGAACTGAGTATA
>CAZHJO010000301.1:0-4417 GCA_964532755.1 uncultured Maribacter sp.
CGGCTATCCAAGGAATTTCAGCATTACCAAGGGCATCATATAACTGTATTCCCTTCTTTTGAAATGCATCAAATTGCTCAAGGGTTTGATTCCCGTATTCCTTAATATCGGCCCCTGCCATAAATGCCCTTTCTGTGCCAGTAATAACACCTACATTTATGGTTTCGTCAGCATTGATCAGCAGAATCGCCTCAATGATCTCATCCATCATTTCACGATTCATTGCGTTCAATTGGGCTGGGCGATTGAAAATCAAAAACCCTACTTTATTTACTGATTTAACGATAATATGTTTGAAAGTTCTATTCATTGAAAACTATGGATTTATATAATGCGTTCAAATCTTTAATCAGTACCCCCGCACCAGTGTTTTTAACAACACCTTCATGTACTAAATCAGCCCCCTGTTCCTGAAATGCATTCCAACCTGCATGTCGTGGCCTTATATATGCATTTTGCATGGTGGTGATCGTATTCCTGAAAAAATCACCGCATAAGGTGTTGTTCGTTTCACTCTGCCATGCGAATTTCCCAGCAGGTTGCCCTTGATGTTGAACATAATAACCGGCCTGAATATCGGGGTCTGCTATATAATTTAACAGTTCAACAGCCTTTTCCTTATGGTTACAAGTTGCGGAAACCGCCAAGCCGACACCTCCTAAAATTGTGGAAACCGAAGTTTTTGGATTTATAGGACTATCGATAAATGATACACTGTTTTTGACATAACCTTTCCTGGAATAGTTCGTATACCCAAACAAATAAGGTGAAAAGACAATCCCTTCTTTCTCGGCCATTTGATCCAAAACCTGAATTGGATTCCAATTGATTGAATCGGGATGGAGAAACGCTAAATGCAATTTCAGTTGATCTATCGCTCTAAGGCCTGTACCTTTATCAATCCCATAATTATGGATGAAATCCCGACCTCCCTCCTGTGCACATAAAGTAAGAAACGAGCACCACATATCTGTAGGACAAAGTGGCCAGGCCACCGAATATCCATCAGGGACCTTCTTGTAGAATCCTTTAAGTTCTACATGGGTTGTTGGCGCTACCAAACCGAGTTCCAAGAATAGGTCATCACGCTTTGCTGCAACCAAAGCAGCCGCATCTATAGGCAATGCATATAAATGGCCTTCAAATTCATAGGAGCTAAAACAGTGGTCAACATATGCATTTTCAAGATCAATCAACCGCTCATTGGCCATAATCACTTTCAAATCCAACAACAGTTCATTTTTATGAGCTTGGCCCATATATGGATGATCAATGGTAATCAAATCGTATTCTTCGATCAAATCCTCAATGGGCATGTCCCCAAATTCCTTTAGCGAGCGTTTATCCCATTTTATATTGAAACCTGGATGTGATTCCATAAACCTATAAGACAGGGCCATAAGTGGTTTGTACCCTCTAGGGTGGTCCCAGGCCATACCTTTCATATAGATTTCCATTTCTTATCTAGTCTTTGATTCTTGGTGGACGCGGATCATACTGAATCGTATTGTTCATATAAGCCCCGTCAATATAGATGTCAGAACCATTGATATAATCACCCAATTCACTTGCCATAAATGCCACGGTATGGGCAACATCACTTACGTTTCCAATTCTACCTTGCGGAATCCATTGTTCAAATTTCTCCTTACCGAATTTGGCAATTTCATCTCGGTTCATTTCAGTGGTGATAGCTCCTGGGGCAATGGATACGACCCTAATATTGCTTTCGGCAAGTTCAAGCGACAGGCATTTCGAGAGCATTTTCAATCCTGCCTTTGCCGAACAATAATGTGCCAATCCTTTTCGGGGCACTACGTCGTGAATTGAAGAAATATTTACAATAACTCCACCTCCATTGGTTTCCATTCTTTTACCCGCTTCCTTAGAACATAAAAACGGGCCCTTTAAATTCACATCCAAAACACGATCCCACTCATCTTCGGCCATATCCAAAACATGATGAATTGATTCGGTACCTGCATTATTCACCAGAATATCAATACCCCCTATTTCCCGATCCATTCTTAAAAACATTTCCCTAACCTGTTCACTTTTGGATACATCTGCACCCGCAATACCTGCTTTAACGCCAAAAGAATTACTTAACTCTTCTGCCAAAGCTGCAGCATTTTGTTCATTACTATTATAATTGATGAAAACATCTGCGCCACAGGCTGCCATTATTCGACATATTTCAGCGCCTATTCCTTTGCTACCTCCTGTGACCAATACACTTTTGCCTTTTAAATCTATACGTATCATAGGTCTAATTGCTTTAGTTTGAGTTGAATTATTTTGCTATTATTGGTTTCCTTCAACGGCCTTTTTGACCAGAATTTCCATCTCCTTCTTTTTTTCCTCGCTTAATGGGAAAAACTCAAAATCCCCTTCATGGGTATTCGCCTTTTCAATGATAATAATCTCACAGTCCATGCTCATTGCAATATTATGCCAAGTATCCACGGGAATATTATAGGTTATATTCGGCTTCATTACTTCTACCTCAAATTTTACAACATCCCCACTTATAGCCGCGCCTATCAAGACTGCTTTCCCCTTCAATAGAATAAAAACCTCATCGGTTAAATGATGAATGTCCAATTTTGAAATATTGCCGATTTCCTGTTCTGGCATATAGTTCAATTGAGCTACTTGCCAACCATCCCGAATCAAGAATGGATGATATCCATTTTCCGTTATTTGATATTTTTCAATTAGTTTCATTTAACCTCTTTCTGTTGTTTATCATTTATCCTTTTCCAAGACATTTCTATTTCTTCCAAGGTTTTGCCTTTTGTTTCCGGAACATATTTCCAGATGAACCAAATAGCTGGGAGCGTCAATGCACCATAAAGGAAAAAAGTACCTGAAGGTTTTATGGTCTCTATGAATATGGGATTGGTCAACGTAATAATAAAGCCCGTGACCATCAAAGAAAGACTCCCAATACTTACAGCAAGACCCCTGATCTTCGTTGGAAAAATCTCACTGATGATGACCCAGACAATAGGGCCATATGAAAATGCGAAGCAGGCTACATAAACCAATAGAGGAATTATCACCATGTTGGATCCAATGGCGAACAACACCCCAACGGCCATAAGGGAAAGGGCCGCCCCAACTACCCCTACCAATAATAGTTTTCGCCTACCGTAACGTTCTATGTTCATGATGGCGATAAAGGTGAAAATTGAATTGACCAAACCTACCAAAACCGCACCCAAGAATGAGCTTTCAACGCTCTTGATCGATTCGTTCAAGATATTGGGGGCAAAATACATGATGGCCGCAATACCACTTAAATGGGAAAACATTGGGAGTAAAATCCCAATCAAAAAGGGTCGGCGCAAATAGGGCTTGAACAATTCCTTAATTCCTTTTACCGCTACTTTTGAAGCTGCCTTCATTTCAGCCATTTGCGCTTTTGCCTGTACTGTTCCACCGATTCTGACCATGGTGGAAAATGCCTTTTCTTCCATTCCATTCACCAATTGCCATCTTGGGCTCTCGGGCACAAACAAGAGCAGTACCAGAAATAGTAGTGCAATGGGTATTTCCGTTCCGAACATGCCTCGCCAAAGTTCCTCAACAAACAACCAATCCCAAAATCCAATCTGGGAGCCACTAATCATCCCCGCATTTTCCCCGGCTTGGTTCAGAACGATCCAATCTACCAAAAAAGCAAGGAGAATCCCCAAGGTTATCGACAATTGATAAAGCGAAACCATTTTCCCCCTTTTTTCAGGTAAAGTCAACTCAGAGATATAGATAGGGGCCACTACAGATGTTATACCAACACCTATACCTCCAATGATACGAACAATGACCAATGCTATAAATGACGTATCCAAACTGGAAGTAATCCAATAAGGAGTCTCTAAATTGCCTAAAAATTGGGGAGGTAGCATTGAACCGAAAGCTGATATCGTCAGACAGGAAGCTGCTAATAGCAATGCTTTTTTACGACCATATTTATCGGTGACGCTTCCGGAAATGATACAACCCAAAATGGTTCCCAGTAGTGCTGATGAAACTACCCATCCCAACATAGTGGCCGATAAATTAAAATGCGTCTCAAGAAAGGAATTACAACCCGATATGATTGCCGTATCATAACCAAATAGGAAACCCCCAATGGTTGATACAAAACTTATAGCGAATAGGTAAAGCGAATTTTGATTTTTCATTTGCTCGAATTAGAGAAACGCCTTCTTTTACATAATTCCAAATTTATCGAAGGCCTCAACCGTACTCATGCCCTCTTGCAGTGCCTTCTTAACCAATTGTTCTCCCCTTGCCTTTTCAATTGCGCCTGTAAAAGCCTCAACAACCGCTGCTTTAGGCACGATTAGAACACCGTCAATATCACCATAAACCAGATCACCTGGATTTATGCGAATACCATCAATTTCAA
>CAZHJO010000302.1:0-4412 GCA_964532755.1 uncultured Maribacter sp.
AATCACCAGCAATGATCTGACCTGCATCGGCAAAGGGTTTAGGTGAGCTTGCCAACTCATCAACTGGTAGAATCCCAAACAGAACTATAGAACCCATTAAATAAACCAAGGTGACAATTAGAGTTCCCAACATCGTTGCCCTTGGAACTGTTTTTTCTGGATTCTCAATATTCCCGGCAGGAATCGAAGCACTTTCAACACCCAAAAACGCATACAGGGTAATTGCGGCAGCACTCGAAATTGCAGCCCAATTTGACTGACCTGTTAAATTAAACGATGGAAAATTATTTATGTCAAAGAAGAAAATCCCAACAATTATGACAAAACCCAAAGGAAGTAATTTAAGAACGGTTGTAATCACTTGTATTTTTCCAGAAAATTTGATCCCTCTTGAATTGATCCAGGTCAACGACCAAATTATTACCATTCCCAAGGAAACACCTATTATTGGATTTGTCGCCAATACTGGAGAAAAATGACTTAAAGCACCAATAATGGCGATGACAACAGCAGCATTACTTACCCAGATAGAAATCCAATAGCCCCAAGCAACCAAGAATCCTATAAAATTCCCAAAACCAGCTTTTGAATAAATATAGGGTCCACCACTTTTATTGATAAACAGCTTACTCATACTGGCAAATATTTTTGCCAAAACCAATGCTCCCATTGCGGTGAATATCCAAGCCACTAGGCTTATGCTTCCAAAACCAGCCAATGATGACGGAACTAGAAAGATACCTGCCCCTATCATATTTCCAATGACAAGCGAAGTAGCCGTAATCAATCCAATTTTTTGAGGTTTTGAATTCATATAAATTGTTCTACTGGAGTCTAATTTATTACGTAAATTAGAAGTGGCCCGAATATACAATTAATAATCAATGGCAACTAAATTCATTATTGACCCAGATATTTCCAAAGCGGAGACTTTACCAGCATCATTTTACAGAGATCCCAATATCTTTGAAGTGATTAAGAACAAGGTATTTTATAAGTCCTGGCATTGGTTAGGGCATCAGGATTTGGTAAATAACCCTCAGCATGCACATCCAATGGTTTTATTGGATAATTTCATGACAGAACCCTTGTTATTGACCAAAGATGGTGAAGCAGAAATTCATTGTTTGAGCAATGTCTGCACCCATAGGGGTAATCTCGTGGTTACTAGCCCGGGGAAAGCCAAAAAATTGATTTGCGGTTATCATGGTAGACGATTTAAGTTGGACGGTACTTTTGAGCATATGCCCGAGTTTAAAGATGTCGAAGGATTTCCCAGGCCATGTGACAATATGCACAAATTTGAACTTAGAGACTGGGGACCTTTTTTATTCACAGGACTTGACCCCTCATTCGATTTTAAAAAAGTGATCGATACGATGAATGAAAGGATTGGATTTCTGCCTCTGCAAGAGTTCAAAGCTGATGAAAATCGCTCTAAAGACTATTTTGTTAACGCTCATTGGGCACTCTATTGTGATAATTACCTCGAAGGCTTTCATATCCCATTTGTACATGACGATTTAAATGCTGTTTTGGATTATGGAAACTACGATACCATTTTAAGCGAGTATCTTAATTTGCAAATTGGATATGCCCAAGGCACCGATACCATATTTGATCTACCAGAAGGCCATATTGATTATGGAAAGAAAATAGCCGCTTATTATTACTGGGTCTTCCCGAACATGATGTTTAATTTTTACCCTTGGGGACTTTCGGTCAACGTAGTACAACCGCTAAAAGTCAATCGAACGAAAGTTTCGTTCTATAGCTTTGTTTATGACAGGTCCAAGTTAAATACAGGTGCAGGATCAATATTGGATAAGGTTGAATTAGAGGATGAAGAAGTTGTTGAAGGTGTACAAAAGGGAGTACGTTCCCAGTTTTACAAAGCTGGAAGATTCTCACCAACTCGAGAACAGGGTGTACATCATTTCCACCGCCTTTTAGCCCAATTTTTAAATGCTTAAAAATATAACAAGGGGCTTTTGATATGTTATATTTCTTTATTTACCTTTGAACGAAATCCAACGCTATGAAGCCTGACTTATTTGAAGCTCCCGACTACTACAATTTAGACGATTTACTCTCTGAAGAGCATCTTTTAGTACGTGATGCAGCCCGGCAATGGGTAAAACGCGATATATCCCCAATCATTGAAGAGTATGCCCAAAAGGCTGAATTCCCCAAACAGATTATCAATGGACTTGCAGAAATAGGGGCCTTTGGACCCTATATCCCTGAAGAATATGGCGGGGCTGGTTTAGACCAAGTTAGTTACGGACTAATCATGCAGGAAATAGAACGTGGGGATAGTGGTGTTCGTTCTACGGCATCCGTGCAATCTTCATTGGTGATGTACCCTATTTTCCAATATGGTACCGAAGAGCACCGTAAAAAATATTTGCCAAAATTAGCTTCAGGTGAATTTATGGGCTGTTTTGGTCTTACTGAACCCAATCATGGCTCTAATCCTGGAGGAATGGAAACCAAATTCAAGGATATGGGCGACCATTATCTTTTGAATGGGGCTAAATTGTGGATATCCAATTCCCCTTTTGCCGATATTGCCATTGTTTGGGCCAAGAATGAAGAAGGTCGTATTCATGGTTTGATCGTTGAACGTGGTATGGAAGGTTTTTCAACCCCTGAAACCCATGGTAAATGGTCGCTTAGAGCATCGGCTACAGGGGAACTTATATTTGATAATGTAAAAGTTCCGAAAGAGAACCTCTTACCCGGCAAAAACGGATTGGGAGCTCCACTAGGTTGTTTGGATTCTGCACGTTACGGCATTGCCTGGGGTGCCATTGGTGCGGCTATGGATTGTTATGATACTGCGCTCAGATATGCAAAAGAGCGCATTCAATTTGGCAAGCCTATCGCAGCAACCCAATTGCAACAAAAGAAATTGGCCGAGATGATCACTGAAATCACCAAAGCCCAATTATTGGCATTTCGTTTGGGTCAATTAAAGAATGAAGGTCGTGCTACCACGGCACAAATATCGATGGCTAAACGTAACAATGTAGATATGGCCATCAAAATTGCCCGCGAAGCGAGACAGGTCTTGGGAGGCATGGGAATTACGGGTGACTATAGCATCATGAGACATATGATGAATCTGGAAAGTGTCATTACCTATGAAGGCACACACGATATCCATTTGCTGATAACAGGAGCCGATATTACTGGCATGCCTGCTTTTCAATAAAAAGGTATTGGACTTAGCCCCTTTTGTATTCCAAGAACAATTCATCATCGGCAATACCGGGTTCATCAACATAGGTAAGTTCTAGAACATTCAACTTTACCACATAAGTATATTGTTGTCCATCTTGGAATGTAATTACATTCCCATTTATTGTAAACTCCCCGACAGCATTTGTAAAATACTTAAACTCCCCAGTGTTTTCAACACTCAGATTATTTTTTTTAAACGTCAGTTTGTGCCCGCTAAAATCGGGGTTGTTGCCAAAAGCACAAAAACAAGACACATTGATCAATGTCCATTTACCCTCCAAAGGTGTATTTAGATCATCATCATTATCATTGGAACATGAAACGAATAGAATGGTCAAAAAAAATACTCCAAATAGCTTTTTCATGATTCTCATTTTCTTTTAAGATGAATAAACAGCATATGGTTGCGCAATCCATTTTAGTGCATAAGCAGAAAACACCTTTAAAACCATCTAGAAAACATAAAAACATGTATTCACCACAATATTGGCTGGCTACGCATCATTTCTTTTCTTGGAAGCGTATTGTAAACTACATTTACTATGTAATAAAAACGAAATAAATTTTTTTCATTTTCATATAGTGTTCTCGTAAAAGGGTCTTGTCTTAACTGATGAGACTCTTTTTAGTTTAACAATTTCTTTGATTTAACCAGCCTAACTATTATTGATTTACTAATAGGCGTATTACTCCTGTCGGCATAGTGGTTATAGGGTACCAACACATTGGTTTCTGGAAAATACGCAGCAAGGTTGCCTTTGGGTATATTATATGGAACTACAAGAAATTTATAAGCGGTACGCTTGGTGTCATCATAAAAACTAGTGATATCAACAACATCCATTTTATTTAGGCCCTGCGTTTTCATATCCTCTCTATTTATAAATAAGACCCTTCTTTCATTGTAGACCCCTCTATACCTGTCATCAAGACCATAGATTGTGGTATTGAATTGATCATGGGAACGAATGGTCATCAACATAAACTCATTTTTAACTAGCTTATGACCAGATAGGCCATTCAATGTCAATTGTGCTTTTCCATTGGGCATCTTACTAAAATCGAGGCCCCGAACATTGTTGGGAAGATAATACCCTGACCCTTTCGAATTTTCACTTGTATTCTCAAAACCTTTTATGACTTTATCAATCTGCCGTCGGATCAAT
>CAZHJO010000303.1:0-4404 GCA_964532755.1 uncultured Maribacter sp.
TTGATAGTAGCAATAATGAGGTGACTTTAGGTTTTGCAAGAGACAACGGCATCTCTAACTTTACTCAAAGGTATGATCCCGCGGCAACAGAAAAATTCGCCTATGCCGGAGACTCCGGATCCGTAATGGTACTTCATGAGCCCGGGGATCCTGACCATAATAAAATCGTAGTATTGCTTAATTCCATAGATGGCCCTACCAATACACAAGGCCTCGGATTTAGAATCGATAAGGTAACCGATGCCCTGAACATTACCATTCAAAGTGGTGCCACCCCGCCGGGAATCAATGCCGTGGCAACGACGTCGCTGACCTATATGGTCGGAACCTTTGAAAAAGCGCTCAATGAAACTGCGTTGGGAGCCAAACTGGTACAGCTACATTATACACATTACAGTGATGTCCTCGAAATTATTAAAACCGAAAGAAAGGCCAAGGTATTATGGAATCGTAATATGGGACCCCGTTTTGTAGCAGCCCTACAAAGGGGAATCAAAAATAGGGGGTATGTTATCCCTATGGAATTTGATACTAAGAACCGTAACGATGTACTGAACGCCATTCATGAAATCATTATGGACTTTGGCTCCGATAGCATGATACTGGACTACCTGGCCTACAAAACGTTCATCGATCAAATTTTGGGTTCTTTTAGCACCATAGATGACCTCATTGAAAAAGTACATGATTGGAAAACCGAATTAACCCACTAAGCCATGAGGTATAATAATGTCTTAGAGCTTGCTGCGGCAACCTTAGTGGAAATTCTTTCTCCGCTAAAATCCCGAATGCACAAAACGGAATTTCGACGTTTTTTAGGAGAGCTTGGCCTTCCTTTACCGGCATCCGTTGAAAGTGTATCTACCATCGGAACAGATACCAAGGCAATCATAGATACGATAGACCCCCTTATTCAAGGCCTTGAAAAACTGTTTGAGGCCATCAAGGATACTGACACCGGAAAAATCGTCTCCGAATCCAAAAGCATCTTCAATGAAATAAAACCGGTTTTCGACAACATCAAAAACTTGGCCAACACCATTAAAACATTGCATACCGTCATCGGTGGATTGAATGCAAGCCAACTCAATACCTTTGCCAACCAATTACCGGAAAAAATATTCGACTATCTGGTGGTTTCAAACTTCGAAAAAATCGATGGCCTTACAGAAACCTTAGAATTTATAGGCGCCGTTGAGCGTAGTCGAATCTCAGTTCAATTCCCAGAGGAGGCCAACCCTTACGAATTCGTAGCCAAGGATCTCGAAATCGGAAATCTATTCAATTTTATCAAAAATCCCGCTGGGCATCTAGGTGATCTTTACGACTGGGGAACTACACAATTCAATGGTACCAAACTGTTTCCTCGCATGGAATCTATATTGGGAATAGCCGGCGTACCCGCAATATATGATCCGGCTACCAAACAATTGGATATCGGGTTCATAGAATTCGGCTTGACTACCGATAGCCCTATTAAGGGAATAGAAGCTATTTTCAAAGAGAATATTCCATTAAACGGTTCCCAAGAAATTACGGAAGGAGATTGGCATTTTAAATTGGAAACTGCTATTCAATTGGCTCTTCAACTTAAAATGGGGCTACTGCACGATTTCAAAGTCCGGATAGACCCACCTGCCGGGAGCATTACTGGTCTTAGTACGCTGGAATGGGGTACGGCTCAAAAAGACACTCCCTATATATTAATCGGGGAACAAGAAGGTTCCCGTCTGCAGATTAAAAGCTTTCAATCCAAGTTCGACCTTAACTTCAAAACAAGTACCGTTCCCGGATCAACAGAAGCGTTATTCAAATGGCTGAATACTATTGACGATGGAAAACTCATCATAGACAATAGAAATTCAGACGGGTTCCTAGCACGTATTCTACCGGATTTGATCGAATCCGATTTCGAATTCGTCATTGGCTGGTCATCTGAGAACGGCTTTATCTTCGACGGTAGTAGCGCTTTGGAAATCGATATTCCGGTACATCTTGATTTGGGCCCAATAGAAATCAATACCGTTCATTTGGGCGTTGGTATAGGTGATCAGGGGCTGGCCACTTCCTTGGGGCTTACCGCCAAGGCGGAGTTAGGCCCAGTAAAGGCATCGGTGCAGAATATTGGGCTTACAGCGAATTTTGATTATGTTGGGGACGGGGGTAATATGGGGCCTATCGATGCCGAATTCGGATTTAAATTTCCCGAAGGCATTGGTGTCTCCGTAGATGCCAGCGTGGTTAAAGGTGGTGGCTACCTCTATATAGATGTAGACAAAGGCGAATATGCCGGTGTCGTAGAATTGAACATTCAGAACATAATCGAGCTCAAGGCCATTGGGATTATCACTACCAAATTGCCAAATGGGGAAGTAGGGTATAGCTTTTTACTCTTGATTACTGCCGAGTTCACCCCAATACAGCTAGGTTTCGGCTTTTCACTGAATGGGGTAGGTGGTCTAGCGGGCATCAATAGGGGCATGAATCTCCAAGCCATTCGGGACGGGGTCAAAAACCAGACATTGGACAGTATTTTGTTCCCCGATGATCCTGTTGCCAATGCGCCACAGATCATAAGCAACCTGAATTCAATATTCCCCATCGCCTTAGAAAATCACTCTTTTGGTATTATGGGAATAATCGGTTGGGGGGTTCCTACCCTCCTCAACGTGGAGCTCGGGGTAATGATTACCTTTCCCACTTTTGATATTGCCGTTATCGGTAAAATATCGCTGGTACTGCCCGACGAGTCGTTGCCCATACTCTCATTGAACGTCGCCTTTGCAGGCACCCTTTCGTTCGAAAAGAAATACCTCTTCTTTGATGCGGTCATTTATGACAGTAAAATATTGACCATGTCGTTATCAGGTAGCATGGCACTTCGTATATTATGGGGTGATGAGCCAAACTTCGTATTGACTGTTGGAGGGTTCCATCCCGATTTCACTCCACCACCACTTGGCTTGGATAATTTACAACGCCTTACTTTGAATCTTTTAGGAGGCTCTAATCCAAGGCTGACCTTGAAATGCTATTTTGCGGTAACCTCAAATACGGTACAATTTGGCGCCGAGATAGACTTTTATTTCAAAGTATCTAAATTCAAGGTCATCGGTTTTTTCTACTTCCACGCCTTGTTCCAATTCGATCCGTTCTATTTCAATATAGGTATTGGCGCCGGACTGGCCGTCAAATTGGGTTCTTCCACAATTTTATCGGTGAGCGTATCTGGATCCCTAGAGGGACCGACTCCTTGGAAGGTCAAAGGAAAAGGAAAGTTCAAAATCTGGTTTGTCAAAATATCGGTATCCTTCTCCAAAACTTGGGGAGAGAACAAAGATTCTTCACTTCCATCAATCGATATCAGTCCAAAATTGGCAGAAGCTATTTCGGACAGTAGAAACTGGCAAGGTAAACTTTCTGGAACCACATTGGCTACACTACGGTCTACAACGGAAGAAGGGGAAGAAGCTACTAGTGATGATCAGGTAGTCGTACACCCGTTCAGCAGCCTATCGTTCCTTCAAAAAGTAACACCTCTGGATATTAAGATCGCAAAATTCGGAAACCAGGAAGTTAGAACGTACAATAAATTCTCGCTGTCGATTTTGATCAATAACAGCGAACTGGGAGAAAAGGATATCAAAGATTTTTACGCCCCTGGGCAATACTTTGAACTTTCCGACAGTCAGAAAGTGAGTCGAAAATCCTATGAAAAATACAATTCGGGTATCACTGCTGATACTACTGACGAATTGCAGGCGTCACATGCTGTTCAAAAAGAAGTAACCTATGAATCTGAGGTTATAGACAAGACACATCCTTCGAAATTCATAAAAATCAAGGAACCCTTATCCCATTTTACCCACTGGGCCAAAGGAAGTGCAATAGCCAGTTCCATAATGGGGGAACGATTTACGCACAGGTATTCCGATACCTCGAAAAAAGTCAAGTATGACCAAGAAGATTATGTAGTGGTCGATACGGCTACTATGGCGACCAAAGGGGCTGCTGGTGTTGGCTTTACAGAAGTAGAGGCCGTTTTACAAATGCAGGAAATGATTCTGGCAGATCCCTTACTGGATGGGCAAATAGAAGTAGTACCCTCATACGAATTAACTTAATATTATGGCCGAAAAAATAGCAGAATACTCGTTCGTTCCGTGGGCAAGAAAAGGAGTTGCCAACCAAATAAAGCAGCAGGATACCCTTGGCAGTAGTACAGGGGCTGCCAGTCGTGCCAGTATCGACGTCGACGTCAATATAGATAAAACCAAGATTGCAGGTGGGCTAGACACTACTACTATTACCAAGGAGGTTCATATTTTTGGACCGGGGGATATTGTCGGTATCCACCGCGATGCCATTGTTCGTACCGAACCAAGGAATGGGATTACGAATTTT
>CAZHJO010000304.1:0-4389 GCA_964532755.1 uncultured Maribacter sp.
CCAATAGGCATGCGCAACAATTGCAATTGAATTATGATATTCCCTTTGATAAGATACCTGCACTTGATTTCATTAGTGCACAGTATTCCTATACCAGCAATTTTGATTGGCAACGCGGTGGGGATGCGTTGCGTATCGTAGCCGGTGATGAGATAAATACGGTACAAAATGCGAACACTCATAATCTTACCGCTGCCATGAGTATGCAAAAGTTCTACGACTTGATTGGCCTTAAGAAGAGAGATGGTAAAGCGACTACAAGTAAAGTTCCAATTCGTAGGGATAAGGCGGGTAATGTGGCATCAGATCAAAAGCCACCCAAGCAGAAGACCAGTGCCTTGTTCAATACTGCAGTTGATATTTTGACAATGGTCAAAAGACTGAATGTAAATTACAATGAGAACAACGGTACGGTACTTCCTGGATATACACAATCTATAGGTTTTATTGGTACCGCAAGACCCACACTGGGTTTTGTTTTTGGAAGCCAGGCCGATGTACGTTTTGAAGCAGCGCGCAACGGTTGGTTAACAGGCTTCTCAAATTTTAATGAACAATACATTAAGCGAACCAATAAACAATTGAATATTACAGCTACAGCACAACCAATAAGGGATCTGACCATAGACCTTTCGGCAGATAGGCAGTATTCTGATAGTTACCAAGAGAATTACGATTTACAATCCTGGTTGCAAGAAGAAAGCGGTTTGGTCA
Source organism: uncultured Maribacter sp. (assembly GCA_964532755.1). Lineage (GTDB taxonomy): Bacteria > Bacteroidota > Bacteroidia > Flavobacteriales > Flavobacteriaceae > Maribacter_A. The sequence goes on from CAZHJO010000304.1 coordinate 715, forward strand.
ATGAATTTGGAAATTTCAGTATTTCTACCATGATGATCGGTACTGCGTTTACCAAAAGTGATGAATTTAGTTCAGAACTATTTGAGACCTTCAAGCAGAATAGAATTACCATCGCAAACAGGTTGGTCTCTGATCGTGGCGAATCGCCTGGGACTTTAGATGCAGATGGCTTTCCGGAACGATATGGCAAGACACAACAAGATGTGCTACTTCCCGCCTTCTTTGCCGCTTATACAGGTCAAGATGTGAATCGGGTAAATTTAGATGCCTTCCGGCAAATCCCAATTCCGAACTGGAACTTGAAATATACAGGCTTAATGCGTAATAAATGGTTCAAGAAAAAGTTCAAGCGTTTTTCATTGAGTCATGGATATCGTGCCTCCTATAGCATTAATTCATTCCAAACGAACTTGGAAAAACAAAACACCCTGTTTGATTCCGAAACGGGAGACTGGCTTCCCGACCTGATCTTGAATAATGTGGTATTGACAGATCAGTTTAATCCACTGGTGCGAGTCGATTTCGAAATGAAGAATTCAGTAAGTGTTTTGGCGGAAATAAGAACAGATAGGGCACTGTCAATGAGTTTTGACAACAACTTAATGACAGAGATAAATGGTAAGGAATATACCCTTGGTTTGGGGTATCGTATTAAAGATGTAAAATTCGTGACCAATATTGGAGGTAATAAAACAAGATTGAAAGGTGATTTGAACCTTAAGGGTGATATTACGTTACGGGATAATATCACGATTATCAGAAATTTGGATATTGATAATAACCAAATAACATCGGGTCAGAATCTGTTCTCACTCAAGTTTACGGCCGATTATGCGCTGAGCAAGAATTTGAATGCCCTCTTCTTCTACGACCATTCATTCTCTAAATTTGCGGTATCCACGGCATTCCCCCAAACCACTATTAATTCTGGATTCACACTTAAATATAATTTCGGCAATTAGTCCAATATGAATTCTATTTCATCGGATTCAAGTGGCTTAACCTTCAAACTACAGGTATTAGTTCTCTTTTTTTTGAAATACCTGAAAGAATAATTTACATTTGTTTTGCTAAATAAAATAAAATGAATATACCATCAGATTTACAGTACACAAAAGACCACGAATGGGTAAAGGTTGAAGGTGATGTTGCAACCGTGGGCATTACCGATTTTGCCCAAGGTGAATTAGGCGATATAGTTTATGTTGAAGTTGAGACCGTTGACGAGACTTTGGAAAAGGATGAGGTTTTTGGTTCTGTGGAAGCCGTAAAAACCGTATCGGATTTGTTCTTGCCATTGAGTGGTGAGATTATAGAATTTAATGAGGCCCTGGAAGATGAACCTGAAAAGGTGAATACGGATCCCTATGGTGATGGATGGATGGTTAAGATAAAAATTAGTGATGCTTCTGAAGTTGGTGAATTGCTTAGTGACACTAACTATAAGGAATTGATAGGTGCGTAAAGAGCATGTATATGCATTTGCATTTGTAAGCTGGATGGTGTTTGTCACATTTTCCAGCTTATATTCTTTTGAAGATGACGAACTTGGTCATTTCAATATTCCCTATGGGGATAAAGTAGTCCATTTTATATTCTATTTTGTGGCCGCAGTTTTGGGATCTTTGTTTCTTGTTGAAACGAATAAGGAAAAGTCAATTCCGACCAAAAAAGGAATAATATTAGCGTTTTTGCTTATATTTTTCGGTATAATTATTGAGGTTATTCAGAGTACGTTGACGGTCGATAGATCAGGTGATGTTTATGACGCGCTCGCGAATAGTACCGGTGTTATTTTAGGTATTGTTGGTATTTTGGCCTTATTTTATGGGCAAAGAGGGTTAAAATAAAGGTTTACTTGTTTTTTTATTAATTATTTAGTTAAATTAGCGAACATTAAAAATTGTAAATATGGAACTAAAAAAGAACCCAAAAGCGGATTTAAGAAAAAATAGCGGCACCTATTTTGTGATAGGACTGGCTATTGTAATGTTTTTGGTTTGGCGTGGATTGGAATGGAAAACGTATGATAAGACAAATGAATACGATATTTCTATGAACGTGGAGGATATGTTGGACGAGGAAGTTCCAATGACTGAACAAATTAAGACTCCGCCACCACCACCACCTCCTGCCGCACCAGAGATTATTGAGATAGTCGAGGATGAAGTTGAGGTAGAAGAAACAGTAATCGAGTCAACTGAGACTAGCCAAGAAGAGGAAATTATTGAGGTAGAGGATGTTGAGGTAGAAGAAGTAGAGGAAGATATAGATGTACCTTTTGCAGTGATTGAGGACGTACCTATTTTTCCAGGTTGTGAAGGCGAAAAGGGAAAAGGAGCAAAAGCAATGCGTGACTGTTTCCAGTCAAAAATGCAGAAGCATATCAGTAAAAACTTCCGTTATCCCGAGATAGCCCAGGAAATGGGTGTTCAAGGTCGGGTTAATGTAATGTTCGTTATTCAAAAAGACGGTAGTATTGGTGGCGTAAGAATGCGTGGGCCAGATAAGAACTTGGAGAAAGAGGCAGCAAGGATTATAGCTAAGCTTCCTAAAATGACGCCAGGAAAACAAAGAGGTAGGGCTGTAAGGGTTCCTTTCAGTATTCCAATTACCTTTAAGTTACAGTAAAGAATAATTCCATATCGTGATATAGAGATCCCGGGCCATGGCCCGGGTTTTTTTATTTAATCCTTCTTCTTTAAACTTGTATAGAAGATCTCTCGAATGCGTTCTGGGTTTATATATCCGTTACCATGGGTGCTGTCATAAGCCGATAATAGCCCAGTATTGTTTTTAACCTCTTCAAGAGATTTGCCGGCCTTTATTTCCTCTTCCACTTTCGACTTTATGTCTTCAAGAATTGCTATATAAGCCTCAAGCTCGTTTTTGTTCGAAGGCCGACCATGACCCGGTATTATTTTGGTTTCATTATTAATTAACAATAGTGCTTTCTTCTGGGCGTTTATATAGCCAACAACGTTCCCCCCACTTTTTAAATCAATATAAGGGTATCTCCCTGAGAAGTACGTATCGCCCATATGCAATACATTGTTATTTAGAAAATAAACCATGGCATCCCCGTCAGTATGGGCATTATGTACATGAAAGGCCATTATGGTCTCATCGCCATCATAAAAGGTTATATCATCCGAGAAAGATACTTCAGGCAGTATTTTTTTATCTAACTTTTGATCATTGGCCAATCTGTCTACTAAACTCTTCCTTACATTATCATGGGCCACAACAGTAGTTGCTTTCGAATTGAACTTTGCATTACCGCCCGTATGGTCGCCATGCATATGGGTGTTGAACAAAAACGAAATGGGCTGGTCGGTTAATGTACTGATAGCACTTTTTATTTTATCACTTAAGCGTTCAAACTGGTCATCGATCATAAATACATTGTGCTCTCCGACATAAATACCAATATTACCTCCTTGCCCCGTCAACATGAATACATCTTTTGATAGCGTATCGATCTTTATTGTAACCTCTTTTTCCTGGGCCATAGTCATTGCAAAAAAGCAAAGGCTTATTATTAATGTCATAAAAGGCTTTGATATTTTCATAATTAAATGTTTAGGAAGTGATTGAACGTGTTCTCTCAAAGATATGATAAACCTTGGTAATTCGTTGCACAAATAGCATTCTGCAACTATATTTGCGTTTTTA
>CAZHJO010000305.1:0-4359 GCA_964532755.1 uncultured Maribacter sp.
TGATTTTTTTTATATCGTTTTGCAAATAGGAGGCTGAGGGATAAATAGAATCATAATTGGGTTTGGTGTAGAAGTAAAGTGACCCTGTCACAAAATGCTCGGTGCTATCAGTAACGTAAAATTGGGCCTGTGATGCAGCATCGCCAATTACCTCAAAGTACATACCATATACTTGGTCTTCTTTATTTACAAAAGGATAAGCATGAGGAGGCCCATCGGCCTTTACAGCGTGTTCAAGTGATAATCGCTGGGCATCCATCAACAGCCGGTCTATATTATTCTCAACTTTCTTATAGGTAAGAAATACTGACCCTTTCATTGTTGGGTAATCAAGGGTAAGCGAGTTCTTGTTCCTTTGCTCAAATTCGCTCAATACGTTCTTTTCAAATTGAAAATGCTTAGTATCCCATACACGGTATTCAGAGTTGGGATATTCCAAACGCAACATCGCCTTTGGTTTGGGAAGCGTTTTTTCAATACATCCAGTGAAGAGCATTAACGCCGTCATAAAAAGTAATACACACTTAATTTTCATGGGGTAAGATTACTTTTATCTGCTTCAATCTTTTTTTATCTAAACTTTCTACAATGAACGTATAGTTCTTGAACACTACTTTTTCACCTTTCCTAGGAAAGCTCCCTGCAATCTCCAAAACAAATCCGGCAATCGTTTCCGATTCCCCTTTTTGCTCTTCAAAATCCTCATCGTCCTCAACTTTTACAACCCGGTAAAAATCCTTCAAGGCTGTTTTGCCCTCAAAAACATAATTAAAGTCATCCAATTTAGAATACACTAGGTCCTCATCATCAAACTCATCACTGATATCCCCGACAATTTCCTCAATGATGTCCTCAAGGGTAACAATACCTGAAGTACCCCCATATTCATCAACTACCACTGCTAAATGATTTTTCTTTTCTTGGAATTCATTCAAAAGGTCATCCAACTTTTTATTCTCAGGCACAAAATAGGGCTCTCGTATCAATGAAAGCCAATTAAAGGTCTTACGATCAATATATGGTAAGAGGTCCTTCACATAGAGAACGCCCATAACATTGTCCATATTTTCGGAAAAAACCGGTATTCTGGAATATCCTTGGGTTTTTATTTCGTCAATTACATCCAGGAATTTCATGTCTTCGCTTAATGCAAATAAATCTATCCTGGGCCGCATTACCTGCTTTGTGTCAGTGCTGCCAAAGGAAACAATACCTTCCAAAAGTTTTTGCTCTTCTTTGGTCGTATCACCTTCTGAGGTAAGTTCCAAAGCCTGTGAAAGATGGTCTACACTTAGATTTGATTTGTATTTTCCCAGTTTTTTATTGAGAAAGATCGTTGCGGAACGCATAGGCAAACTCAGGGGGGCAAAAAGAAAATCGAGTGCCTTTAAAGGATAAGACATAAAATGGGAAAAACTTACCCGATTTCGATTCGCATATACTTTTGGTAATATCTCTCCGAACATTAAAATAAGGAAAGTGGCAACAATCACTTCCAACAAAAAACGAACAGAGATGAAATTGAACAGCCTATAATTGATAGTTGAGAATAAGGTATCCCCAATAACATTAAAAAGAAGTACCACTCCGATATTGATAGTATTATTGGCAATAAGAATAGTAGCTAATAATTTTTTAGGGCGATTCAATAATTTTACAATGATATTGCCCCTTGTGGTATTGTTTTGTCCAATGGTATTAATATCAGTGACTGACAGCCCAAATAAGGCAACCTCTGCCCCTGAAATCAATGCCGAACAAATCAGTAACAGCAAGAGCACACAAATATTGAGTATAAAGGCACTCTCAAAATCAAAAAAATTCAGAAAAAAACTAAGGGGATCAGGGTCCAATAGTTAAAATTTTGATTTGATTTGTTTAAAACGGTAAATCATCATCCTGCTCAGGCTCAATAGTTGCGGCCGGCTCTGTTGACTTGGTAGGAGCCTGTGTTTGATCCGGCTGCTGGGGCTGGCCACTTGCTTGGGCATTGGCCAAACTTTCCTTTTTGGTCGATAGGAAAGTAAAATCCTGAACATGTACCTCGGTGGTATATCTTGTATTGCCATCCTCACCTTGCCATTGTCTATTCTTTAAACGGCCTTCCACATAAATTTTATCGCCTTTACTAAGGTATTTTTCACAAATTTCAGCAGCTTTATTCCGTACGACAATGTTATGCCAATCCGTATTGGTTACGCGCTCACCGGTTTGTTTGCTCGTATAGGTCTCATTGGTGGCAATAGGGAATCTACCTATACTGCCCCCACCTTCAAAATAGTGCATTTTCACTTCGTCTCCCAAATGCCCAATTAGCATTACTTTATTCAATGTTCCACTCATAACTTTTGTCTAATGTTCAAAAGTACTAAATTTTAAATGTTTTAATAAAATCAGCAATCAAAACCGGTACAGGATATTGGTCTAAGGTCGTTAAATCAATACCTTCCTTCAAATTAGTCTCGGTCTTCAATACCCAAAATCTGGTATGCAAATGCTGGTGCGACAGCTTATGAATAATATCATCTTTATTGAACAGATAAATCTCAGGAAGATCATTCACTTTTATTACATCCCTGTATCTGACTACCAATTCTTTCTGACTTATTTTTTCATTGGTCTCCAGTAGCGGGAATTCCCATAGATTTTGCCAAATTCCCTTTCCTTCCCTTTGTCTTAAAAGTGTTCTATTCCTTGCATCAATAATAACCAAATAATTGAAATATCTATTCCTGATTTTGGTCTTATTCAATTTAACCGGTAATTCATCCACTTTATTTTTTTGTAGTGCTATGCAACCATCATTCAAAGGGCAATGGTTGCAATCAGGATTCTTTGGAACGCATTGCATGGCACCGAACTCCATAATACCCTGATTATAGTCCCTAATATTATCTGAATCCATTACTTCTCGGGCCAATTCCTTAAAAAATGCAATTCCCTTAGTGCTATTTATTGGAAATTCAGCTCCATAGAATCGGGAAAGAACTCTATAAACATTGCCATCGACGACAGGTTCTGGCTCATCAAAACAAATCGAGGCAATGGCACTTGCGGTATAATCACCAACTCCTTTAAGCTGTAATAATCCTTTATAGGAATTCGGAAACTCCCCTCCATATTCGGCAACCACAATTCTCGCAGTGGTATGTAGGTTTCTTGCCCTTGAATAATACCCTAATCCTTGCCATAACTTTAACACACGTTCCTCGGAGGCCTTCGCCAACTCATGGACCGTAGGAAATTGTTCGGTAAATTTCAAGTAATAGGGCATTCCTTGAGCAACCCTCGTTTGTTGAAGCATAATTTCAGAAAGCCAAATTCGATAAGGATCTCTGGTCCGTCTCCAAGGTAACGTCCTTTTATTTTTGGCATACCAAAGAAGAATTTTTTGTGAAAAAATCATCTACTTGAATACTATTGGATAAAAGTAGGAGTTTATATACTTAAAATTAGCCGATTAGAATAAAAGATTGAATTTAATTTATATATTTGCAAGCCGAAAAAACATACAGAAAATATAATATTCAAGATGACGAAAGCGGAAATAGTATCGAAAATCTCAGACAAACTGGGAATAGAAAAAGGAGATGTTCAAGCAACTGTAGAATCCTTTATGGAAGAGGTAAAGAGCTCATTGGAAAGTGGTGACAATGTTTATCTTAGAGGATTTGGTAGTTTTATCATTAAAACCAGGGCAGAAAAAACCGGGAGAAACATCTCTAAAAACACTACCATAAAAATACCGGCACATAACATTCCGGCATTTAAACCTGCCAAGGTTTTTGTAGAAGGAGTAAAGAGCAACGTTCAAGTAAAATAATAATCAATAAATAAGAACTTTATGCCGAGTGGTAAGAAAAGAAAAAGACATAAGGTAGCTACCCATAAGCGCAAGAAGCGTAGGAGAGCTAACCGACACAAGAAAAAGTAGTTGTTTTCAACTACTTTTTCGTTTAATACGTTCATTGACATAGAAATTCTAAAAAGAATTTCGACGGGTTTATACAACCTGCAAATAATATTGTTTAATCTATTTGTTTACTCCAATTATTTAAGGAGGAACAAATAAAAATAAAATCAGGTGAATAGAGAATTAATCGTAAGATCTAGTTCTGACGCCGTCGATTTTGCCTTACTAAAAGAAGGAAAACTCACTGAATTACACAAAGAGGAAGACAATAACGATTTTTCTGTTGGCGATATATTCTTGGCCAAAGTCAGAAAGCCGGTTACCGGTCTTAACGCAGCCTTTGTAAATGTAGGTTATGAGAAAGATGCTTTTCTGCATTACCATGATCTAGGGCCGCAATTATCCACAATGCTTAAATTCATTAAACAGGTGAGTACAGGAAAGCT
>CAZHJO010000306.1:0-4351 GCA_964532755.1 uncultured Maribacter sp.
CGCACCATAACTTAAATTCAACGAAACATTATCATTCCCATTCAATTCATCACCTAAGAATTCATTGCTATGAACCAAGCCCATGCCAATTCCACCAATGACAATTTTATTCGTAATAGCCATTCCTCCTTTTCCTCCAACCATTATTCCCCAATCACCGTTGATTTGTGGCACTTGAATTAGAGGGCCTCCATATCCATAAAAAGTTTTGGATTCTTCTTGTGAAAGTCCAATCATTGAAAATGTCATCAGAGCTATAATTAAAATTTTAGTTTTCATGTGTTTATGTTTTTTTGTTAGAAAAATGGTTTATTCATGAATAGAATTGAACTACCATTTTTGGAATTATTTAAGCAATCTTATCTATTAGACATCAACTTCTTTACTTCTCTTCCGGCAACCCACTTGGCCATTTTATTCTTCAGAAAAGGAATTTCGATGTCCTGATAAAAATCTTTCTTGTCCTTGTAAAATCTGTGATCCGCCCATCCTTTCGTTTTGTTGATTTCTGAAATGGATTTGAAAATATTGAAATAGACCAATTGACCGAAGGATGGTTTGAACGTCTCATGAGATTTAATGGCCTTAATTAGTTTTTCATATCCGTTTAAAGCCTTGATACGGTTGTGCTCTGTTTCAGTTTCAGATTTGGTAGCTACCATCAGGTCAACGGACGATACAAATTGAAATCCGCATTGCGTGAAATTTTCCCTCAAATACTTACATGTCAGATCACCACCGAATCCCGCATAGGTCGTAAGTGCCATGGCGAACTTCCCAAAAAATACAGGTCGATGAGCAATGTAACTTGTTCTCTCTACAAATTTCTTCATCAACGAACTGATCATTCTGGCGTAGGTAGGAGACGCAAATATCGTCGCATCCGCATCATTCATCTCCTCAATGATCAGATCACGATCATCTTTGAGTGGACAATATTCTTCACCATTATTGATACATGAATAGCAGCCTACACAGTCGATCAAGTTTAGTTCGGAAAGCATAAGAATCTTGAAATCTATTTCAGAATTGCTTTGCTTAAGCATGTCAAGTATGCCATACGTATTCCCTTTATGTGGACTTCCGCAAATGGCTAATATTTTTATTTTATTGTTCATATTTATTGAAATTTAAGTTCGGGGTATTCATCTAGCATGGAGAACTTCTATGATTAGGACCCAACCACTTCACTTGTCTGGAATTGCTCTACCAGCTTTACTATAGGTTCGATACTTGATCGGTCCATATAGTTGAAACCATATCGTTCGTCCTTGCTGGCTGCACGATCCGTATTAAAGATCGACGCTATCCACAACATGATTTTGACCCACCAGCTGACTTTGGAATGATCCAACTTGCCGCGCAAGGCGATATGTTTCATTTGAGACAAAAGCTCTGAAGGAAGTGATTTGGAAACCCATCTTTCGAGTTTGCCGCTGGGTCCGGCACCCGAAACTGAGAACAAAATCTTAGCTCTGCCTTTGAGCGTGGATAAATTTGAACGCACCCATTTTCGGTTCGTTAATCTGAAATAGATGATGGAACTGGCCAATACTAAAAAATCGTATTTCGACGGATCTGCACTGGTATCGTTGATATCGAATACCGGCAGCCCGGTCGCTTCACTAATCCAATTGCTGTATAGTTCCGTACTGCCGTACTTGCCTGAGAAAAAAATTGCGCCTTTCATAAATTTGGTTTTTAATGTAAAATGTTTGATTTTTTTAATAATAAAAGGTCTATAGGTATGAGGTTTAAGGTACAAGGCTGGATGTTGACGTTAAATGTTTAGTCAACATCTAACCTTGTACCTAGTACCTTAAACCCTAAACCTAAAACTCCAAAAAACATACTATCAGAAATTTGATTTAAATCATTCATAAAAATATCTACCCTACAGGACCCAAAACCAGAGCCTTGTCTCCTTTGCTCAATTGCTCACAGCTTTTGGAAAAACTGCTGCCATCCAGTTTGATGTGATACCGTATCCCTTCCTCTTCTGCAGAAGAAACCACAGGAAGCCAGCGATAAGGTAAATCCAACTTGGTAACTTTGGGATTCAAGAGTTTAAGTACTGAATACTGCTTTGGTTGGTGATGAAAATTAGCAGGTTTTTCAAAACTCAATTCGAGTGTATTGTCATCGATTTTTTTGCTCTCCAGATGGCGTACGATTCTCTCATCCATAAAATTCTCTCCTGTGGGTTCTGACCATATTTTGTCCTTATTCATTTGCAAGGCAGCTAAAAATCCTGCCATTATCGAACCCTCAAAACCACCGCCAGGGAAAGTCCATGCCGAAGCAAAATATAAGTTGGGAATCAAGAAATTATTTCTAAATCGTTTTGTAGCTGTTTGGTCTTTGGACTGTGCAAAACCGTAAGGTGTCCCTTTTGGATTCAAGGTGAATCGCTGTATGGTTTTTGGAGTACTCACTTCGTAGTATTCAATGCTCTCCCGTATTCCAGGGAATTGCTTTTCTAATCGCTGCAACAAGATCTGGGCTACTTCTTCCTTTTTTGCCTTGTACTCTTCTTTACTCAGCCCTTCCCAGTCTTTCAGATAATCCACACAACAGATTACACCCTCGGATTTGGGAGGTGGTGCCAGTTGGGCATCTATCTTGCCATAATCTAAAAAGATGAAACTCCGTTTTGACCAATCACCCTTTTGGTTGGGATGAATATCTTTCAAGGTTTTTACATCATCTCCAATAATGCTGTTCGAGTAATGATTTACTCCAAAGGCATCGACCTTGGATTTAAAGCCGAGATACATACACAATAAAGAGCAAGAAATAGCCTTTGAACTGACTTGCTGTTTAAGCGTAGCAGCGTATGGATCATCCAACATATCCGGCACCAATGGTATGGCACAATTGGCCACAACATTGTCGCATGAAATGGTGATGGGTTCTATGCTTTTATTAAATCTATCATGAAAAGTAACTCCGCTCACCCGGCCGTTTTTTGTGATAATTTTCTCTGCCTTTTTTCCTATTAAAACTCTACCACCTTGTTTTTCAATGAATGAAGCCAAATGATCTGAGAGTACCTGTGAACCACCTTTTATATAATGACCGCCGGCGCTAATGAAACTGGAGAATGGTAAACCAAAGTAAAACATAGACAGGGTATAGGGGTCATCTCCCCAATAGGCAATATGCGCCGTCATGTCGATTTTTGCATTTTCGTTGGTAATGTACTTGTCCAGCCAGGAACCGACCGTGTGTCGGGTGGCCTCAACAAGGTTGGGGTACAACAATGGCATAAATGGATAAAATAGCTTACGCTTCCATTTTGCACGAGGCAATTTGAGTGATTCTTTTCTTATACCTGCAAGTACTTTAGCAAACCGTTTGATTCCCTTTTCATCTTCTGGATATCTATCGATCAATGCCTTGGTGGCCTGATCAAAACCGTGCGGAAACACAAATTTTTCTCGATCCGAAAGCACTGCATAAAATTCAGGAACCTGCAGAAATTCTACCGCTTTGTCGACGTCCAGCAATTTTAATGCTCTCCACAAGGAGCCATCATTGTCCAGACCACTCATCTCATGCAAACCCACTTCAACGATGAAGTCGCCACGCTTAAATGTTGTGGCACAACCTCCCGGTTTGTGATGCTGATCGAGTAATAGGACTTTTTTTCCAAATTTTGAGAGGGTAGCTCCGGCTACTAATCCGGATAAGCCACCTCCAATAACAACGGTATTGTATTTCATTTTTTATAGAGTTCGTTTTTCAAAATATTTCTAAATCGGGTGGCACTCAAGTAGTGGTCCTCCAATAATTTACCATCATACAAGAGATTGAAAACTCCAAAACCAGAAGGTGCTTTTTTGGCTTTTGATACGGAGTCAATTTTTGATACGTTCAAATCAATTTCGTAATCCATCGCAACATTAATTAATGCGGCCACCGAAGATTCGTTCCACGGACATTGATCGGCATAAATCAGGTGCCAGCCTTTATACTTTTTTTGTTGGCTCGTCCAATCGTGAAACTTGGGTTTGACAGCTTGGTCGTTCCAGGTTTTCGACAAGAGTTCGTACCGATCTTTTACCTCAATTTGTACATATCCATTTTTTTCGAAAATGCTTTTATTGGCCAGCCATCCTCCTTTACTGGTCATGACACACACGCCGTCCATACCGCTTTCCTTTGCCGCTTTTTCGGCATCCTCAATGAGCATTAAACCGTAGCCTTTATTTCTGTCATTTTTTGAATAGATATAGGTACAGTGAATAAACATGTAATTATCTGCATCTATAGGCCGCCATGCATACTTGGCCGGGACATATTCTATAAAGCCGATCATCCTGTCCTCATCACTCTTCAGGATTTTGAT
>CAZHJO010000307.1:0-4340 GCA_964532755.1 uncultured Maribacter sp.
GCCATACTTTCGGCGCAAGCTGTTATCCATAACCTGTACCTTTGAGGTAAACTAACTTATACTTAATGCAAAAAAGCAACCAAATCTATGGCATTAGAGCCGTTATTGAGGCCATAAACTCAGAGGAATCCATTGACAAGGTTTTTATCCAAAGAGGTCTTAAAGGTGATTTAATTAGGGAACTCGAAGGCTTACTACGTAAAAAAGGAATCAACATTGCGTATGTCCCCATTGAAAGATTAAATAGATTAAGCAAAAGCAACCACCAGGGTGTAATTGCCAACATCTCCCCTATTTCTTTTTATACCATTGAAAACCTTGTTGAAGAAGTCATTTCTAAAAAGAAAACCCCTTTATTTCTTCTTTTGGACCAGCTTTCGGATGTTCGAAATTTTGGTGCAATTATACGCACTGCCGAATGCACAGGCGTTGATGGTATTATAATACAAAAGAAAGGAGCAGCACCTGTTACCGCCGATACTATAAAAACTTCGGCCGGAGCAGCATTCAAAGTGCCGATAGCAAAAGTTGACCATATTAAAGATGCAGTATTCTATCTTCAGGCATCGGGGGTCTCAATTACTGTAGCGTCTGAAAAAACGAACAATACCATATATGACGTTTCGTTCAAAGAGCCCTGTGCCATTGTCATGGGATCCGAAGATAAAGGAGTGTCACCTTCTGTAATAAAAGCGGCAGACCAGGTTGCAAAATTGCCCTTATTGGGGGAAATAGAATCATTGAATGTTTCTGTGGCCTGTGCCGTTTTCCTATATGAAGTTGTTCGCCAAAGAAGGGCCTAATCTTCTGGGGGGTCCCTTTTTATACTTGGCCGATACTGATAATTGATTTTCATAGTTGGTGCTTCCGGCTTATCCTTTTCTGGTTTTGTTTCAATAAAGTTTCCTTCTTCGTCAAAATGCTTTAGGAAATCATCAGCCTCTTCATTATAATCTTCATGTTCCCAATCAAACTTTTTGGACGAGGGAATTTCAGTTCTTGTAAAAATTGCCAACATTAAACCCGTAATGAATCCACCAAGGTGTCCTTCCCAAGAAATTCCATCCTTAATAGGGAATATATACCATAGCAGGCTTCCGTAGATAAAAACTACGATTAAAGAGAGTGCAACCAGTCGATAGTACTTTGATAAAATACCCTTGAAAAAAATAAAACTTGCCAAGACATAAATTAACCCACTGGCACCAATATGATACGACGACCTTCCTATAAGCCACGTAATTATTCCCGATACCAATACGCCGTAAAAAAGAACCTTCAATGCCATTTTCTTATAGAAATAAAACAGGGAAGCCGTTAATATAACCAAGGGTATGGTATTATTATACAAATGCTCTACAGATCCATGAATAAATGGGCTTAGGAACACTCCCCTAAGGCCTTTTAAGGTTCTGGGGTAAACACCGTACGCATTAAAGTTCACCTGAAATCGTAACTCTATCCAAAAAACGGCCCATATTAGAATAACACCTATTAGTGGGACCACAATAACGGCATTTGTAAATTTAAAATATTTACTTTCAGACATATCTTAAAAATAATAGTATTCCACTCAAAAAACCTACCATAGGACAAAAACATGATAAATTGTCATTGTGAAAATCAAGACCCACCAAAAAAACAACCCTAAAGTCCCCTCAAGGGGACAATAAACCACAACTTTATTCTACTTTTATACTTATGAACGAACCATTGGCCGAAAGGGTACGCCCAAAAACCTTGGAAGACTATATTAGCCAGAATCATTTGGTGGGGGAAGCTGGGTCGTTGACCCATCAGATAAAAAAAGGGATTGTACCTTCGCTCATTCTTTGGGGACCACCGGGTACTGGTAAAACGACTTTGGCCAATATCATAGCCCATGAAAGCCAAAGACCTTTTTATACGTTAAGCGCCATAAACAGCGGTGTCAAGGATATTAGGGAAATCATAGGGAAGGCAAAGCAAAGTGGTGGTCTTTTCACCTCAAAAAATCCCATTTTATTTATTGATGAGATCCATAGATTTAGTAAATCCCAGCAAGATTCGCTATTAGGTGCAGTTGAAAAAGGCTGGGTTACCCTAATCGGGGCGACTACTGAAAATCCAAGCTTTGAAGTTATCCCAGCTTTGTTGTCCCGTTGTCAAGTATATATTCTGAATGCCTTCGGAAAAGAAGATTTAGAGGCACTACTTTCACGGGCCATGAAACAAGATCATTATCTAAAAACCAAAAAAATCAAGCTCAAGGAAACTGAGGCATTATTGCGTTTGTCAGGTGGGGATGGTCGAAAATTATTGAACATCTTTGAATTGGTCATAAATTCTGAAGAAACCGATGCAATTACCATAACGGACGAATTGATCTTATCGAAAGTTCAGAAAAACACTGTACTCTATGATAAAACAGGCGAACAACATTATGATATCATCTCTGCTTTTATAAAGTCTATCCGTGGCAGTGACCCAAACGGTGCCGTGTATTGGTTGGCAAGAATGATCGAAGGTGGGGAAGATGTGAAATTCATCGCCCGTAGAATGCTCATTTCTGCTTCAGAGGACATAGGTATGGCTAATCCAACGGCAATGGTCATAGCCAACAGTACCTTCCAGGCTGTTACCACCATTGGTTATCCTGAGGCCCGGATTATTTTGAGCCAATGTGCAATTTACCTGGCCACATCAGCAAAAAGCAATGCCAGTTATATGGCCATTAACAAAGCCCAACAGACCGTTAAACAGACCGGGGATCTGTCGGTACCATTACCCTTGAGAAATGCTCCTACCAAATTGATGAAGGATTTAGGTTATGGGAAGGAATACAAGTATGCCCATGAGTACCTAAACAACTTTGTCGAAGAGGAATTTTTACCTGAAGAACTTTCCGGAACAAACTTTTACATACCTGGCAAAAACCACCGTGAAAATGCCATTAGCGAATTCCTGAATAAGCGCTGGAAAAGTAAATATGATGGTTAGAACTTAATGTTCAATTCTTCGGTTTTCAAGGTATCCCCAACATAGTATTCAAAATACCATTTCCCATTCTTCTTATACACCACTCCATTATTCTTATCTTGTTTGATCAGATAAACATCAGGTATTGAGGTTTTATATAATCTTAGGCGAATTTTGGGTGTGTTATCAACAAGTTGAAATCCATTGGGTATTTCCTGGGCGTAAAGTATGTTAGATTCATTATTATCCCCAACAACCATCTCTTTGGAAACCTGCTCCGATTTTATAATTTTGGAATCAACAGGTTCATTACTCTTGTAAACTTGTTCTTCTGGTGTTGCAACTTGTTTTACAACCACTTCATCCACTATGTTTTTTGGTTCTTTTTTCTTTTCCATTTGCTTTACGTCATTTTTAAAACTGACGGTAATAGGTTCATTGTGTTTCTCCTTCGGAGCATATGTATAATCGATGGAGGCTATGGTTTCGAAAGCCTCTGTAATGGCTTCCCCATAAGCTCCTTCGTATTCCTTGACCTTACTGTTACCCGTAACAGTTGTTAAAATAGTCTGTGACGAACAATCCTTCAATACTAGAGCCGTTTTTGTAGTGAACATTGAGGATTTGTCATTTATTGATACAGTAAGCCCTAGACAACGATCCTTATTCAAATCTTCAGGCAATGCATCCTCATATACGGCATTATAACCTTTCTTCACAAACAAATGCTTTACCAAGGTACTGGTCTTATATTGATTTTCTTTCTTAAAGTCATCAAACTTTTTAGGCACGACTATATATTTGTATTCATTTAAATTGCCTTGGGAATATGCGTTGAAAACAGTAAATACAAATAGAATTATAAAAAGGTTTTTCATAGAATTATAGTATCATTTCTTTCCCCAAGATATGATATTTAATCCGAATTGAAAAGAAGCATAATTACTGGCTGCAATGTTCTTGTAAGCCAATAAATTATCGGCCATAACATATAGATTCACTGGACCTGCCTGAAAATTCACACCTAAACCAATATTCGTTAAAGTGAACTTATCGGCGGTATAGGTAGTTTTCAATGCCATGAAATTACCAAATCTTCTTTGATAAAATGCAGTAATTGCGCTTTGTGGTCCTCTTGGTCTGTTGACCGCGTATAGTTGTCCCCCTACACTATTCCTATATTTCGTAACGGTGTTACCTCCACGAGGATTTAAATAATCACAATCGCAATCAGCTTGGCCTTCGCTTGGCTCTCCGAAATTATAACGCAAGGATGCATACAATTTAGTGGGTCTAAAGGTCAAATAGCTCTTCGTTGTCTCTTCAAAAGGGATAAAAGCTTCAATTTCGTCTACCAGGCTTTCCCAATAGTCCTCATCGGG
>CAZHJO010000308.1:0-4298 GCA_964532755.1 uncultured Maribacter sp.
ATCGATCAAATCAAAAAAAAGGAGCTTACCATTACCGATGTGGTATTTATCATACCCCCACGAATAAATGCAGCAGGTCGCATGAAGCATGGGCAGCATGCCGTTAATCTGCTTACTGAACCCAACTTGGAAAAGGCGGAGGTTATTGCCGCGGAAATAGAACAATTCAATTTCGAAAGAAGAAACCTGGATCAGGAAATAACGGAAGAAGCTTTGGCCCAGATAACTCAAAACAAGGAGGAAGATCGGTTTACTACAGTGGTTTACAAAGAAACTTGGCACAAAGGCGTAATAGGCATTGTTGCATCGCGATTAACCGAGACATATTATAGACCCACCTTGGTTTTTACCAAAAGTAGGGATAAATTGGCGGCCTCGGCCCGCTCTGTAAAAGGTTTTGATGTATATAATGCATTACTCGCATGCGAAGCGCATATAGAGCAGTTTGGAGGCCATAAATACGCAGCGGGACTTACACTCTTAGAGAAACAATATGATGGGTTTAAGGATAAATTTGAAAAGGTCGTCTCCGATAGCATTGACCCACAATTACTAATACCGGAAATCAAGGTTGATGGCATGATCGCTTTAGATCAAATAACCCCGCGATTCTTACGGATTCTCAAACAGTTTGCACCCTTCGGACCTGGAAACATGGCCCCTGTATTTATGGCGGAAAAACTGAAGGATACCGGTTATGCCAAAGGGGTGGGTGAGGATCAAAAACATCTGAAATCAACGCTTGTCCAAAATGGCTCACGACCTATTGGCAGTATCGGTTTTAATCTTGGGGATAGGTTACCCTTACTGAATAATGGCGCACCTTTCAGCGCCGTTTTTTCAATCGAGGAAAACGAATGGAACGGTAGTGTTAGTGTGCAATTAAAACTAAAGGATATAAAATAAGTCAACTATCATGAAAATAGAACATTTGGCGATATGGGTGAATGATCTGGAACGAATGAGGGCGTTTTATGAAACTAATTTTGAGGCCATAGCAGGCAGTAAATATCACAATGCAACAAAAAAGTTTACCTCCTACTTTCTGAGTTTTGCAGAGGGTCCTAGATTGGAATTTATGCACAGTCCTGATATTGCCCAAAAATTAAATGGCCTAGAGGAACATGTTGGCATCATTCATTTTGCCATTTCTGTTGGATCTAAGGAAAAAGTGAATGAACTTACCGAACAATTAAGGGAAATAGGTGTTAAAATTATAGGAGAACCAAGAACAACAGGTGATGGTTATTACGAAAGTGTGGTTTTAGATCCTGAAAACAACAGGGTGGAAATAACGGTTTAGTTTTCGAATGCTATCAAGGATAGCTTTTCACCATCAAACTCCCCATAGGTGTAATGCGAAATCCAATCGCCAAGGTTGACATACTTGGATTTGTCGTTCAGATCAATTTCCAAGGGCAGATGCCGGTGACCAAAGACAAAATAATCATGGTGTTCCTGTTCCAGTTTCCGCTTACAGTATTGTACTAGCCATTCTTTATCCTCCCCTAAAAATTTAATGTCCTCATCACCGGAAATCAATTTGTTCTTAAGGGATAGATACTGTGCCAATTTTACGCCTAAATCTGGATGCAGCCATTTGTAAAACCACTTGGATACCGGATTTGTGAATACTTTTTTCATGCGTTTAAACCCTTTGTCCCCAGGCCCAAGGCCATCGCCATGACCAATAAAAAAAGAAGTGTTGTTTAAAGTGAACCGTTGAGGTTTGTGAAAAACAGGAATATTCAATTCTTCCTCAAAATAGCCGTTCATCCAAAGATCATGATTGCCCACAAAGAAATAAACAGGGATGCCTGCATCCGTGATTTCGGCAAGCTTGCCCAAAGTTCGCGTGAATCCTTTAGGAACAACAGTTTTATATTCGAACCAAAAATCGAAAAGGTCGCCCAGAAGAAAAATCGCAGTGGCATCCTGTTTCGCCATATCCAACCAAGCGACAAACTTCTTTTCACGAGGAGCACTTTTTTCATTGTTAGGGGCGCCCAAATGGTTGTCACTGGCGAAATAGATTTTTTTGCCTACTGGAATATTAATGATCGTCATTTAAATGTAAAGATAAGAATTCCCCCCATCCGTCTTGTCAGACTGATTGTCAGAAGCATACCATTCTGCAAATGAAGTTTGGGTCTCTTGAAGTTTTAAAGAATGTAATGTTATGTTTTTTGGAAGCCTAGCTTTGATCTTGGTGGCGAAATCAACAACCATATTTTCGCTAGTTGGTTGGTAATCTGCTAAAATAACCTTATGGTCGCGACCCATTAATTCCTTGGCCAATTCAATATGTGGCGTATTTTTATTGAATATGGTGGCATGATCAAAAGGATTTACGATTTCTTCTTTCACGATTTTCTTAAGGTCTCCAAAATCGATAACCATGCCTAATTTTACGTGGGAAGTATCGGTTATCGGGGTTCCGATTACCGTTACGGATAGTTTATAACTATGCCCATGTACATTGCGGCATTTTCCGTCATAACCATATAAGGCATGACCGGTTTCAAATGTGAATTGCTTGGTGATTCTAATGTTGTTCATAGATCAATCTTCAATTGCAAAGGTAGTCATTCCCATAAATGAAAATACATGGGCGTTTAAATGAATTAATCGCTAGGAACGACAGGTTGGGTCCATGCCATTTCATAAATCAAATTTTCTATAGGGTTTTCCTGTTTTTTTGAAGACGTGACCTTGCACCGAACAAATAAAAGGTCATCGGGCATCTCAAAACGGCCACTATTGCCTGCAATGGATTTTAGTACTTGGGTTTCCGAAGCGCCTTTCTTACAACCAATGAATTCTATGGTATAAGTGATATTGGCTTCTGGTAGTACTTCAATTGAAAGTTCGCCTGAGGTGCTAACTATTTTATGAAGTTCTACCCCCGTACTGGCATAGAATTGCCCAGCTTCCATAGCTGTTATCAATGATTTGGCTGACAGCGTATCTGCTTGGACCATGACCCAACCCCTGCCAGCATTACTCCATTCAGAGCCTTTTCTATGATAATGATGCGAATCATCAGTGGCAAGTCCGTACATAATCGGTTTCTTGTTTTCAAGATAAGAGATATTGATAAGATCCCACATATTTTCTGTTGATATATGGATTGAATCGCCCATATTATGGACCATTGGATGGCCATTATACACTTCAAAAAAGCGTTCACCCCTTAACGAAATCATATCTTCCAAAGCCACACCATAACCAAAGTTGGGATGATTCACATGAGGAAACATCGGAGTGCCTGTTTCTTTTCGCTGTTGCAGTACTTGATCTAAATTGTTTTGAAGTACTTCGGCAACACTTCCACCCCCTTTTGGATCTATTCTGTATTCGACATTGGTAACGTTCATATGAACTGGTTTGTCCTTATAGCTATCCGTTATTTCCTCTGATTGAATTGTTAAAAACTTCCCTGCTTCTTCAAATCGACTTTTATATTGACTGTAGGTTTTTAATTTGACCAAAATCTTACCTGAATCCAATTTATGCACTACCCAGTCAACCCCGTACTTCTCCAAATAGTTCTTAAAGGCCTTTTGATAAATGGAATCTTCTTTTATTGTAATCCATTTTTCGCCCTCGGCCAGCGTATTGTGATCGGTCAATGCCAAAAATTGATATCCTTTGGATTTATACCAATCCATGATTACTTCTGGGAACTCATCCCCATCACTCCAATAAGAATGTGTATGCAGGTTTCCTTTGAACCATTGCTTTACAACTTCATTTTTTGTAATTGCTCTTTCATCCTTACAACTGTAAATAAATGTAAGCCCTAAAATAAACACGAAGGCAGTTTTAAAGTATCTCATAATTTCATTAAGGTTTAAGGGTAAAAAATTCATCCCAAACGACTGTTTCACCGGTTTTGGAAGCATGTTTGGCCGCTTCCAAAATTTGCATTACAATCAAATTGTTATCCAAGGAAGAAAGGTCGAATGAATCTATCCTGAAATCCTCTTTTATTACTTTGGTAAAATAAGCAAAAGGGTCATGTATCCCCTTAGTGAGTGGTTTGGCTCTTAGCAATATAGGGCCCGCTTTTTCATTTTCCAAGACCTCCATCTCTTCCCCATTCTTACAAAACACATAACCATTTATGCCATATACGGCCATATCCTTTCTGTTATGCGACCAGTTCCAAGATGCTTGGATTACAACTTGGGTTTTAGGGTAGGTCAAAATAATAGTGGCATCATCCTCCACATTGGGATACAGGTCAGGTTTAATTTGTTGGGTAATACAGGACACTGTTCGGGGTGTTTCCCCAT
>CAZHJO010000309.1:0-4280 GCA_964532755.1 uncultured Maribacter sp.
AGCAGATTATCAACTTCATAATTCGATATAAGAATTTCCTGCTTTATATCTTTTTATTGATTATCTCACTGGCTTTCACTATTCAGTCGCATTCGTATCACCAGTCAAGTTTCTTCAATTCTTCAAATTGGATAGCTGGTAATATTTATGGTATTTCCCATGGCATCACAACTTATTTTGATTTGGATGAAGAAAATCAAAGTTTACTTCAGGAGAACGAAAGATTAAGAGATCTGTTGTTCAACAAGGAATCATCTTCGACAATAAGTATTGACACTGCGAATGTCAGGTTCACTATTGTTTCAGGTCAAGTGATAAAGAATAGCTATGCTGATCACAGAAATTATATTACCATAAACCGCGGCAAAAAGGATAGCGTAAAACAGGATATGGGGGTAATTACCGACTTAGGTATTTTAGGTATTGTGGAAAATACGTCGAATAAGTTTGCAACTGTTCAGAGTATTCTCAATGAAAACTCGAATATCAATGCCAAAATCAAGAATACAAACCATTTTGGTTCGTTGATCTGGGATGCCAGAAACTATGATGTTGTTCAATTGATAGATATTCCCAGATTGGTGCCATTGAACATTGGTGATACTATTGTCACCGGGGCAATGAGTAGTATTTTCCCAGAGAATATCCCAATAGGGACAATCAAGAAATTTGACCTGGACATTGCGAAGAGTTTTTACCGAATTGATGTTGATCTCTTTAATGATATGACCAACATCAAAAACATATATGTAATAAATAATCTTGACCGAAAGGAAATTTTAGAGCTAGAAGAGGCTACCAACAATGAATAGTGGTTATTTCATAAATATCATCCGTTTTATACTCCTTGTTCTGGTACAGGTACTGGTTTTTAATAGACTTAATTTTTTCGGATTCATAAATCCGATGGTCTATATATTGTTTCTATACTGGTACCCCATCAAAGAGAATAGAGCTGCCTTTATTGGATTAAGCTTTTTATTAGGGCTTTCAATTGATTTTTTTTCCGATACTATGGCCCTGCACTCGGCCGCAACGATAACAATTGCCTATTTACGACCAGCCATAATGAGATTTGTTTTCGGAATTAATTATGAATTCCAAAGTTTTAAGCTCAGCAACACTACCAGGGCACAACAATTTACATTTTTAGCGTTATTAATACTAGTGCACCATTTGGTTTACTTTTCATTAGAGATTTTTAGCATTGCTAATTTATTGTTGATCGCGAAAAAAGTATTATCCATTGGTCTTGCCTCACTTATTTTATGTTTATTGTTTGGTTCATTATTTAGTGTTAATAAAGAATAAGTATTCATTATATTCCATTGTTTAGTTAACTTTATAAACATTCAAAAAAGAAGTAAGCGTAGCACTTTAGATAATTGTCTAACAACAGGATTCATTTCCTTAAAAACTAATATCGTCTTCGATGAAGAAGATTCTTTTATCATCTATTATTCTGATTATCGGGATAACTTTTATTGGTAGATTGTCATATCTACAGATATTCAGTTTTTCCAAAGATCATGTTTTGGAGGATCCCGCGATAAAGGCCATATATGATTATCCCGAAAGAGGGTATATCTACGATCGTAATGGTAAATTGTTGGTTGGTAATGATCCGGCATATGATGTAATGGTGATTCCTCGGGAAGTCAAACCCTTGGATACCCTGGAATTCTGCAGTCTTATTGGATTGGATAAGGAGACTTTAATCAGAAAGTTAAAGAAAGCAAGAGTTTATTCTCCGCGATTGCCTTCTGTTTTGGTTCCCCAATTGTCCAAAGAGGATTACGCCAAGCTTCAGGAAAAAATGAGGCACTACGAAGGGTTTTATATTCAAAAGAGGTCGTTGCGGTATTACGATACCAAAAGTGCTGCAAATGTACTGGGCTACATTAGTGAAGTGAACGAAAGGGACCTAGCCCAAAACCCATATTACGTGCAAGGAGAACTCAAAGGCCGTACCGGAGTTGAAGTAACCTATGAAGATACGTTGAGAGGAAAGAAAGGTGTACAGTACATTCAAAAGGATAGGTTCAATAGGGATATTGGCCCATATAAAGATGGTGCATTGGATACTCCACCGGAACAAGGCAAGGAAATCAGCATCACCATTGACAAAGACCTTCAGGAATATGGGGAAATACTAATGCATGGCAAACGAGGTGGTATTGTGGCCTTGGAACCATCATCGGGAGAAATCCTTTCCATGATATCGGGACCAACCTATGATCCTTCTTTGTTGGTTGGAAGAAAGAGATCCAAAAATTATAGCCAACTACACTACGACAGCATATCAAAACCCTTATTTGATAGGTCAATTTCGGCTGAAGGTTCACCAGGCTCCCCTTTTAAAACACTAAACGCCCTAATAGCTTTACAAGAAGAAGTGATGACCCCAGACACCAAAATAAAATGTTATAATGGGTTTTATGTAGGTAATACAAAACGCGGTTGCCATTGTGGTGGTGGAGTACGTGACATGAATATTGGTATCTATAGATCATGCAACGCGTATTTTGCAGGTACTTTCAGGAAAATTTATGATAAATTCGAGACTACCGATGAGGGTATGGATGTTTGGGAAAAACATATGCGTAGTTTTGGACTTGGAGGATATTTAGGTTCTGATCTACACACGGGAAGACCTGGTCGTATTCCATCAAAAAAATACTACGATAGTTGGTACGGGGATAATCGATGGACTTCTTCGTTTATAATATCCAACTCCATTGGGCAAGGTGAAGTTGCTGCAACACCAATACAGTTAGCTAATATGACAGCCGCAATTGCCAATCGAGGTCACTTTTTTACCCCACATATTCTGAAGAAAGTAAATGGCAAGGATATTACGATACCAGAATTTACGGAATTGAAGCAAACAACCATAGACCGTAAGCATTTTGAACCTATTGTACGGGGAATGGCCCATGTATATGAAAAAGGCACTGCAAGATGGGTTAAGATTCCCGGTATCGAAATAGCGGGTAAAACAGGTACTGTAGAAAATTTCACGATAATAGATAGCGTAAAAACCCAGCTCACTGATCACTCTGTGTTTGTAGCATTTGCCCCGGTCAATAAACCAAAAATAGCTATCGCCGTTTATATTGAAAATGGATATTATGGATCGCGATATGCCGGACATATTGCTTCCCTGATGATAGAAAAATATATTAAAGGGGAAATAACCCGGAAAGATTTAGAGAAACGTATGCTAGAAAGAACTTTGGAGCATGAATATGCAAAACCATACAGTGGTGAAGAGTTCAAGATAAACGAATATGTCTGGTAAGAGTCTGCTAAAACGTATTGATTGGCTTACGATATTCGTTTACCTGGCCCTGGTTATTATAGGCTGGGTAAGTATTTATTCAAGTACTTTTTCGGAATCCGATCCGTCTATACTCGACTTTGGCACCCTGCATGGTAAACAATTGTTCTTTTTTGGGGTTAGCCTTATCTCAATTATAGTCATAATGGCCCTTGAAGCAAGCTTCTATGAACGCTTTGCGAGTTTAATGTATGTTATCTCTATTGTGTTGCTCTTGGGCTTGTTTGTATTTGGAAAGACCATTGCAGGCGCAACTTCCTGGTATGATCTTGGCTTTTTTAATCTACAGCCATCGGAATTCGCTAAAGTAGCTGCAGCACTGGCCTTGGCTAAGTACTTAAGCGATATTCAAACTGATATCAAAAGACCCAAACACCAACTTTTTGCCCTAGGGATTATTTTACTACCGGCCATTTTGATTATTCCACAACCTGACCCAGGGAGTGCTCTTGTATTCTTTGCCTTGATATTTGTGGTATTCCGTGAAGGGTTACCCCTTTATTATTTGGTTATTGGTCTTCTAACAATCTTGGTATTTGTAGCGACCCTCATGTTTGGGACTGTTTGGATCGCAATTATTCTGGGACTGCTAATCGTTATTTTCTTTCTGTTAAAAAAGAAAAAATTCAAAGTCCCAATTTTTCCATTGATCTTGGTTGTGGTGACCACAATTTTATTTTCCCTATCAGTTGATTTTGTATTCAATAATGTTTTTGAACAAAGACATAGAGATCGCTTTAGTTTATGGCTACGCTTGGAAAAAGACCCCAATAAATTGGAACAAATTAGAAAGACCATAGGTTACAATACGTATCAATCAGAGAAGGCCATAGAATCCGGGGGATTTTTTGGCAAAGGGTTTCTGGAAGGCACCCGGACCAAGGGGGATTTTGTGCCTGAACAACATACCGATTATATTTTCAGTTCGGTAGGTGAAGAA
>CAZHJO010000310.1:0-4214 GCA_964532755.1 uncultured Maribacter sp.
GGTTGCCTCGTGCTCTATTTGAGCTGTTTTGTTTTTTGCTTCGATATATGGGAAAGTATGTGCACCACATTCATTCCCCATCAAAAGGGAATCACATTGAGAAAAATTCCTGGCATTCTTTGCCCTACTATTCACATGTACCAATCCTCGATAACTATTTTGTGATTTTCCCGCCGAAATACCTTTGGAAATAATGGTACTTCTGGTATTCTTGCCCAAATGTACCATCTTGGTTCCTGTATCGGCTTGTTGATAATTATTAGTCACGGCTATAGAATAAAACTCACCAATAGAATTATCCCCTTTAAGAATACAGGATGGATATTTCCAGGTTACCGCTGACCCCGTTTCTACTTGAGTCCAAGATATTTTTGCGTTTTTCTCGCAAATTCCTCTTTTCGTAACAAAATTGAAAACCCCACCTTTACCCTCCTTATCACCTGGGAACCAATTTTGTACCGTTGAGTATTTTATTTCGGCGTCATCTAGGGCGATCAACTCGACTACAGCAGCGTGCAACTGGTTTTCATCACGGGAAGGGGCGGTACAACCTTCCAAATAACTTACATAACTACCTTTATCAGCAATTACCAATGTTCTTTCAAACTGCCCGGTTCCTGCTTGGTTGATTCTAAAATATGTAGATAATTCCATCGGGCATCTCACTCCTTTGGGTATGTAACAGAATGATCCATCCGAGAAAACAGCCGAGTTTAAAGCCGCGTAAAAATTATCCTTTTGAGGAACCACAGTACCCATATATTTCTTGACCAGTTCAGGATGTTCCTTGATAGCCTCTGAAATAGAACAAAAAATAATTCCTTTTTCGGCCAATGTCTTTTTAAAGGTAGTGGCAACAGAAACGGAGTCCATTACAATATCAACGGCGACTCCGGCCAATTTTTTTTGCTCATCCAATGAAATCCCCAATTTTTTGAAAGTATCGAGCAATTCTGGATCTACCTCATCTAAACTGTTGTATTTGGGTTTGCTATTAGGTGCGGAATAATACGAGATAGCCTGAAAATCGGGTTTCTGATAGGTAACGTTGGCCCATTCTGGCTCTTCCATTTCCTTCCAAACCTTAAAAGCCTCCAAACGCCATTCGGTCATCCAACTGGGTTCATCTTTCTTTTTAGAAATGGCTACGACGATATCCTCGTTTAACCCTACTGGTAAGGTATCCGATTCAATATCAGTATAGAAACCATATTCATACTCCTTGGTTTCGAGCTCCTTCTTTAATTCCTCTTCGGTATAAGCCATTTTTTCCTTTTATAATGAAAAACTCTCACCACACCCACAGGTGCGCTCCGCATTGGGGTTATTGAATACAAATCCTTTTCCGTTCAAGCCCCCTGAATACTCCAATACCGTTCCTACGAGATACAGAAAACTCTTTTTATCGACTATAATACGGACTGCGTTGTCCTCAAAAACCTTATCGGACTCACTGATTTTGTTATCAAAGTTCAATTCATATGACAATCCACTACATCCTCCGCTCTTTACACCGACCCGAACGTAATCCTTCGAAGCATCAAAGCCTTCCTCAGTCATAAGACTGATTACTCTTTGTTTTGCTGTTTCTGAAACTTGTATCATTTTACATATTATTTAAACCAATCCTTATTTGGTTCGATTCTAAATAGTTTACAAATATAGGTTTTAAGTAGGGTTATACAACAATTCCTAACATTATTATAACGTATGGATTCATAAGGTTTTTCTATGATGCAGAAACATTAGGCCCAAATGTGGATTTCAGGTATTGGGAAGCTGATTAGAGTAAAGCTTTCTCCTAAGATTTTCGGGCGTAATGGCTTTTCATAAACAAGAAACCACCCCTAGACGTAAGGAAAAACGTAAATTTTAAAGCCATTGTGCCAATGCAACAAAATTAAAACCGTCCTATTTCCATGCTTACTTTTAACTGACAGTATATCTAATAAAGTTCTTCATAGTATTGTGATGCCATTCTCTTGGATGTAAATTCGGGCACGACATCATCGATACTATTAAAAACTATTTGTTGCCATTTTTCGGGATTTTCGTAATAAGTAGGCAAAACTTCGTTTTCGAGTATGTCATACAAATTATCACTATCAATTTTGTCCTGATCCCAAGTTGGTAAGTTGTGATCTATTTCAGGAAAAATAAAAGAATTTTCGCCGTCTTTGGCAAACTCTGGTATCCACCCGTCATTGGTCGATACATTCACTGAACCGTTCATAGCGGCAGTCATACCACTTGTGCCGGACGCTTCCCTGGTAATTCTCGGCGTATTGAGCCAAATGTCGGAACCCTCCTTTAATTTTCGCGACAATTCAATTTCATAACCAACCAACACCGCCAGATTGGGTTTGTATTTAGTATAATTCACTAAGTGGTTAAAAATGTCTATCGCATAGAAATCATGGGGATAGGGTTTGCCGGCCCAAATGATCTGTACGGGGTATTTTTTGTTGTTTATCAAACTTTCGAACCGTTCCAAATCATAAAGCAAAAGGTCAGCTCTCTTATAACCTGCAAAACGCCGTGCCCAAACGATTGTCAAAATTTTGGGATCGAAAAGCTTTTCTGTTTGGTTTAAAACTACTTCGAATAACTCTTTTTTCAGTTCTTTTTTTCTTTGTTCGTACATTTTGGCATCTTTCCTTTCATAAGCAGTTTCGACCACTGGGTCTTGCCAAAAATTCTGGTTCTGAGCATTGGTAATCGGAATTATCTTACTTATTCCATAATAATCCTTCCACATGTTCTGCGATACCTTGGAATGCAATTTGGAAACGGCATTTGCCTTTTTTGACAATCTTAAGGCAGATACGGTGTAGTTGATCATGCCGTCATTGACCATCTCTTTGGCCAATTCTTCATCTGACAAATATCTTCCAAAAAAGCCACAACGGTTCAAATGACGTCCATCTCTCTCTTCATTCCCTGCTTTTTCAGGGGTGTGCGTAGTAAATACCATTTGGTCTTTTTTTACACCTTTGTCCCTTAAATAATAAAAGGCGGGTAATGCATGTCCTTCGTTTAGATGATAAATATCTGCCCCACCCAAGGCCTCAACCACTTTTGCGCCGGCAATGCCCAAAACAATACTTTGGGAAATACGGGTCAGCTGGTTGGCATCATAAAGATGATGGGTAATGGTCTTGGACAGATAGTCATTGCCTTCAACATCGGTAGTCAACAGGTAAATGGGTACCGTTCCAAATATTTCGGGCTTTAATACCATAGCACGAACCTTTACCGCTGAATTGTCATGTAATTTTATCTCTACTTCGATTCCAGAATCTTCTAAAAAATTATAGGTTTTTTCAATAAAATTGGTTTTGAGGGTTTGGTCTCCGTTCCTTCCTTGGTCGTAGTAGCCATATTTCCATAGCATCCCGATCCCAATCATATTCTGCTTTTGTTCAAAAGCCGATCGCATGTGAGATCCGGCCAAAAAACCGAGACCTCCCGAATATATCTTAAGGGCCTGGTGAATACCGAATTCCATACTGAAATAAGCTACCTTTTTATCGAATTCCTTGGCAGGGGCATACGGTAAGTGCCATGTATTGTACGCTGATATCATCTTTAGCATTTTTAAAGGCGCAAAATTAATCATTATGCCTCTTTAAGAAGTATAAAAAGCAGAAAACTAGTCGGTAATTATCCTGTTATTTGAAGATTTCAATGAAGTAATACCAAAAATCAATTATCAACAAGATTATAGGGGTAAAAGAAGGGATACTATAAAGTTTATTTGAAATAAAAGTAATGTCACCTGTTAGGTGTATGAACTTACTTGATCTTGATTACTACAACATCCGACATTCCCTTGTTTTGAAGCGTGGGGAAGTCTATACTGGCACTTTCACCGATAATGACAATGCTTTTGTCCTTATTCTCAACAAGGTCGAAACCATAATCCAAGTCAGTGCCCCCAAAGGTCTGCTGCCAAATCAATTCTCCATTGGCATCAGTCTTTATCAACCAAAGGTCATTTTCTCCCATATTAGTAACGACATCAGCATCTGAACTTTTAGAGTTTCCGGCTATAAGAAAACCCCCATCCAAGCTAGTTTGCACCCCTTGTGCCGCATCAAACTGGCTTCCCCCAAACGTTTTTTCCCAAACAAGGGTGCCTTCATCATCAATTTTGATCAGCCAAACATCAGACTCCCCGTTATTGTTCGTAACATCAGTATCCTTGCTGAAGA
>CAZHJO010000311.1:0-4193 GCA_964532755.1 uncultured Maribacter sp.
TTGATGAAGTGTATCCCTTGTGCTTTCCGGCCCATTCTTCTGACCTACTTATTGAAGGAAAAAAGTCTGTTCCATAGTTCGAAATCGTTTATTGTCCCTAATTTGGGTAAGGATTTCCAACCTTTTCGATTCGATTGTACATTGATTGATTGATGTTCTCATGACCTTGTTCGTTTGATGATTGTGATGATGTTCTTGATCGTGTTTAGCGATTAAAGTTCCTATACTGTGCCCATAGTGCTCTTTTACTGCCACTAAGGGATGAAAAGTACTGTCCTGTTTTTGACTCTGTCGATGTTCTAATTCTTGATGCTTTCATGATTTTTAGATTTTATTGATGTTTAGTATTTATATTGGTTCAAAGATGCTTCAATTTACTTTGGAGTGAAAATTGTTGTTACCCAGTTGTTGTTTTTGGTGGCTAAATTGCAAAAATCCTCTCCCAAACCAATTCTTAGCGATTGTAATTTCTGTATTGTGCCCATTGTACTCTTTTACTACCACTAAAGGATGAAAAGTATTGTCCAATTTTTGATTCTGTTGCTGTTTTGTTGATCGATGCTTTCATGGTTTTAAGTTTTAATATTGTTTTTATTAGTTGCTTTTCAATTTACTTACAACTAGAAGACGAGGAATATTTGTTTTTGTTACAGTACTATGTAATAAAAGGTACTATTTTATATACTTTTTAGCACTTAGAATGCTGTATAATTAGAGAAAAAATAATTTAAATAACTGAAATATAGTATGTTATATATTTTTTGAGGGTAGAAGTAGCTTTGTGTATTTTTTTTAATATTTTTTTCTCAATGGATGTTCTGCTTATTATATTGGTTATTTTTAATACAGATTATTGGCATTGTGATTATTCTGGGATTGATTTTAAAAAAAGAACTATCTCCATTATCCCAATCGGGTAATTAATGCTTCGAGCCAAAACGGAAGCGATGCAGTTGTATAGTGTTGTTTTTGATCAGTGGATTAATTTAATTCCCCCCAAACCCTTTCAATTAAGGCCTGGGTGGCTCTAATACCTTCTGGTTCGGACATATTTTCACCCTCGAACTCAATGCCGATATATCCATCAAATCCTGAATCTTTTACAATTTGAAGCATTTTTTTGTAATCGATGATCGTTTCGTTGCCATCATTGTCAAAAGCATAGCTTTTAGCACTTACGCCTTTCGCATAGGGCAAGAATTCCGATACTCCTTTATAACGGTCATAGATCTCGGTACATTTGTTATTTTGCGTACTTCCCCACTTGGCATTCAAGCACCAATTACCAAAATCGGGAAGCGTACCCAAGTAGGGGTTTCCTACCTCTTTGATGATACTTGTTATAAATGCACCATTAGAGGTATGCAACCCGTGATTTTCTATTAATACATTGATATCCTCACTCTTTCCATAGGCCGCAAGTTCGCCCAATCCATTTACCAAGGCAGTACGTAGCGAATTTACTTCTCCCGCTCCAAAGGCATTGACGCGAATAGAGTGGCAACCTAGGATTTTAGCCGCATGTATCCATTTATAATGATTTTCTACGGCGGTATTTCGCTCGGCATCATCAGGATTGCCAAGTTCACCTTCATCATCGATCATGATCAAGAGATTTTTTACACCCTCATTGTCAGCCTCATTTTTCATTTGCATCCAAAACTTTTCGCTTTTGCCATAGTCCTTATAAAATGCATTTACAAATTCAATGGCTCCTATTCCATATGTATTTCTAGCTATGGAGGCGAAATGATTGGCATTAAGATCGCCTTTAAAAAAGGCCCTGTTCAACGACCATTGGGCTAGTGATATTTTTAATTCTGTACTGCTATTCACAGTTGAAAATTGATTGGAGGCGTAGGTCGCATAGGAGGGTATTGAAAGTGCCGCAGTTCCCAAAACTGCTTTTTTAATGAACGATCTTCGATTGGTCATGGAATGCTTTGATTTTAATCTAAGCAAATTACTCTATTTAGACCGATAAAACAACAAGTTAACCCTTCATTTTGTAGCTTGCCGCTAGTGTTTTCTTTTTTAGAAAACAGGACTATTCTACAATTATATTCTGTGCGAATCTTGATTTTGGATGTCGAAAATTATGTACACGCGGTAAAATTCAAGAGATCAGCCAATACCCTTATTATTAATCGTTTTGGATGTCAAAGTTTCCTATATTTATGGACGTATGTTGACACGCAAGTATAAAAGATATTTAAGACAAATTCTTCCATTTGGGATTACATGGTTGTTTTTTGGTTTGTTGTATGTAATGATTGAGGCAGGGTTAATGGGTAATTTAAAGGTGTATCCAGTAACAGGAAACAGATATAGTTTAAAAAATACATTATTGGGCGTAAGCATAGGAACTTTTATCATTGGCCTGCTTCAAGGTTACGTGGAAGTATTTTGGCTTAAAGAGAGGTTTGAACATAAACCCTTATGGAAGAAAATTGCTTTCAAGGGTACATTCTATACCATCATGGTCATTTTGTTGCTCATTGTGCTTACCATGATAACAAATTCCATTTATTATGAAACCCACATACTAAGCCAAAAGGTTTTGGAAAGCGTATGGGTCTTTATGGGAAAATTTGCTTTTTGGAGCATAGTACTTTATGCAGGGGCAATTTTAGACCTTGCTTTGTTCTACTCTGAAATCGAGAATTATTTAGGTGAGGGAATTATGTCCAATTATTTAGGGAAATATCACAGGCCAAGAAAAGAGACCCGTATTTTCATGTTCTTGGATATGCGCTCCTCTACCTCAATTGCTGAGAAAATGGGCCATGAAATGTACTTTGAACTACTTAGGAAGTACTATTCTGATATGACCGAGGCGATTTTAGAGACTTATGGCGAGATTTACCAATATGTGGGCGATGAAATCGTGGTTACTTGGACCAAGAAAAATGGGATACATAACAATAATTGTATTGAATGCTATCGTAAAATTTCCGAGGTATTTGATAAAAAGAAGGAAGATTATATTGCGCAATTCGGTTTAGTCCCAACATTTAAGGCAGGTTACCATATTGGTGAGGTAACCACTGGTGAAATTGGAATTATCAAAAAGGACATTATTTTCACAGGGGATGTTTTGAATACAACGGCACGCATTCAGGCAGAATGTAATACCTATAATGCAAAGGCCCTTGTTTCTGGCGTTTTATTTGATGAGTTGCAAAAGGAAAATCCGATTTCATATGCGCAAATAGGCAAGTTATTACTTAGGGGAAAAGCAGCTGCAATTCGATTGTATAGTGTAGAATTCACGTAGTAGACAGTTTAGAAGCCCAGCATATTAACCCTTAACAAGCGAAATTTGCATGATAACCAGAACTAGCAATTTGAAGTAATTATTATGAAAGTATTGTTTATTGGTGGTACCGGTAACATAAGTACAGCAGCAAGTCGTTTAACGCTTGAAAGAGGAATAGACCTCTACCACCTGAATAGAGGAAATACCAAAGTTGAATTGTCAGGTGTGAAAACGATTCTGGGGGATATCAATAATCCCAAGGAACTTGCTGAACTGACCAAGCATCATTGGGATGTGGTAGTCAATTGGATTGCCTTTACTCCTGAAGATATTGAACGGGATATTTCACTTTTTAAGGACAAAACGAAACAGTACATTTTCATTAGTTCAGCTTCTTGTTATCAGGCACCGCTGGGTTATCCAGTAATTACCGAATCGACACCGCTGTGCAACAACCTCTGGGACTATTCAAATGACAAGATACGATGCGAGGACAGATTGATGCAGGCCTATCGGGAAGAGGGGTTTCCGATTACAATCGTTCGTCCGTCCTTAACCTATGACACTGTGATTCCTATTGCAATTGGAGGGTTTAAAGAGTATACGACCTCAGATAGGATTCTAAAGGGGAAGGAAATAATAGTTCATGGTGATGGTACATCATTATGGACAGTTACCCATGCTGATGACCTTGCCATTGGTTTTGTGGGACTATTGGGGTTGACCCAAGCTCTAGGCCATGCCTTTCATATTACCTCGGATGAAATTTTAAGTTGGAACACGATTTATAAAATTCTGGCCGAAAGCTTGGGTCGGGAAGCCAAAATTGTTCATATAGCCTCTGATTTCATTTGCAAGATCGAACCTTCATTTACAGGAACCTTGCTGGCCGATAAAGCGGAGAGTGTCATTTTTGATAACACCAAGATAAAGA
>CAZHJO010000312.1:0-4175 GCA_964532755.1 uncultured Maribacter sp.
CTGTCTTTTTATTTCTACTGATCGGAACTTTATGGGGCCCAATGATCAGTTGATTCCCGCTTATTGATTGTACTTTTTGAATGGCAACAATAAACGATTTATGAACTTTGTAAAAATCTTTGGCCGGCAGTAGGTTCAAAACATTTTTTAAAGGCACCAATACCAAGTATTTTGATGAATTTGTATGTATTTGGATATAGTTCTGCATCCCTTCAACAAACAAAATATCGCTGTGTTTGATTTTTATCAATTCCTTATCCACTTTTACAAACAGATAATCTTGATGCTCCTTTTCGGTCCCTGTGACTCCTAGTAAACTCTGTGTGCCAATTATGGCTTTGTAGGCCTTATTACATGCTTTTAGAAACCTTTCAGGCGAAATTGGTTTTACCAAATAATCCACGACGTCAAATTCAAAACTATCCAGCGCATACTCCGAATATGCCGTAGTAAAAATCACCTTGGGCGGATCACGCAGTGTTTTCAAAAATTCCAAACCCGATATCAATGGCATTTCTATATCCAAGAAAATCAACTGAACCTGTTCGGTCTTAAGCAAGGTATTTGCCTGCATGGCATTTATTGCCTCACCTTTCAAACAAAGGAAATCAATAGTTTGCACATAACGTTTTAACCCACGGCGGGCTATGGCTTCATCGTCGACTATGATACAGTTAATCATTCGTTAGGTTTAGTATTAAATTTACGGAAAAAATGTTATCTGAATTCGTGATTACCAGTTCATGCTTGCCATCGGGATATAATATACCCAGTCGTCGTCTTACATTTTCCAATCCAATACCGCCATTGCTTTCCTCCTTTATCTTGTATAGATTATCATAGGTGTTGGAAAGATGCATGTTCAATATTCCAGATTCCGATATTTGCAAATCAAGTTTTATAAAGTTTTTGTTCCTATTGGAATAGTGGCTCAAATATTTAAAGGCATTTTCAAGAAAAGGCGTAATTAAGAGTGGTGCAATCTTATAAGTACTTAACATATCATTATCATCGATATGCGGTACATCAAACATGAATATCGCATCTTCCCCTTTTCGTATTTCCTCAATATTTATGTAATTGCTTATATAATCCAATTCCTTTTCGAGTGATACGTAGTTAACTTCACAGTCATACAATTGATATCTGAGTAATCCGGAAAACCGTAATAGTGTATTCTTTGCTGAATCGTTATCCACTCCTATTAAATGATAAATACTATTAATTCCATTAAACAAAAAATGTGGATTGATCTGTGCTTTGAGAAAATCTAGTTCGGATCGCAATTTATCCTGTTCCAGTTGATGCTTCTGTCGCTCGTTCTTAAGCCAGTCCTTAGGGAATTTATACGCGAAAGCAAATACCCAACAAGCAAGATTTGCAGTTATCGTGTTCAAGAAAACCACCATTGCCCAATATAAAACATCAGTAGTGGAACTTTCGCTTAAACGCATTCTCAGCTGTTCATGGTTTTGTTTTACTAACACGAATACGTCACATCCAAATTCTAAAATCGAGATCCCTAAAAACAATAAGAAGCTAACCAACCAATATTGAACTTTTATTCCTTTGCTAAAGTATTGTGGAATCAGGTAGTATATGTTCAGATAAAAAATAACAGCTCCAAATGCTGTGCCATATGCCAGAGGAACAAAAATGGAACCACTTTCCCTGGAAAACATCCCCCAGGTCAATCCCAGATTTTCATTGTTCATTAATAGTAGGAAGAGGATCCAAGGCAACAGGTGTTTTAATACTCTAATCAACATACTTATAACTGTTCGTAGTTCAGTTAATAAATATAGAACTATGCCAAAACCCGATAAAAAATGATTTACAACTGGTAGCAATTAGCTGACGAAATGCCTCTTACGATTCAAATCAATGAAATCATTCAATTCATCAACAAATTGAGTCATTCGATAAATATTATTTAGCCCCTCTGAAAAGTCGTGCTTCATTTGTGTAAAATTTAAAACAAGTAAAAAATGAAAGTACAAATTATTACAACCATGATTTTGTTAGTCCTTTGTATAACTAGCTGCTCAAAAGACGATGACCCGCAACCAAGCCTAGATCTCGAAATGGGTATGACCGGAGATGATCTACTGATTCCCAACACCCTAAAAATCATAGATGATTCAAATATTCCCGCTATTGCGGCAATGACTATGAAAAATGGTGAAATCCTTGAAAAAGTAGAGCTTGGAGTACAAAGAATCAATGATAGCGATTCAATAATTGAAAATAGTAAATGGCACATAGGCTCCATAACCAAATCCATGACGGCTACTTTAACAGGTATTCTTATTGAGCAAGGTTATCTCAACTGGGATACCCGTATCGGGAATATAACCACTGATGGATATTTGGTAGAATATCAAAACATCACTATTTATCAGTTATTATCCCATACAGGGGGGATTACCGGTAGCGATTACCCAATTGATCCAGCTGATACTAGATCAGTTTCCGAAATAAGACAGGAATGGGCCATTGCAGCCCTGAATGAACCTATTGGTACTGTTGGCAAGTTTGAATATAGCAATAGTGGTTATGTTATCGCTGGTGTTATGCTTGAACTGACGATGAACACGAGTTGGGAAGAGTTAATCGACCACTTTCTTTTTACACCTCTAGGAATGGCCGATACAGGTTTCGGTGCACCAGGTAAAGATGGTGAAGCTAATCAGCCTTGGGGACACCTTAGATCTGGAAATAGCTGGAACCCTAAAGATCCCATTGATATTTACTCCGACAATCCCAAGGCATTAGGACCAGGCGGAACTGTACACACTACATTATTGGATCTTTCCAAATATATTAATCTTCATTTAGGCAAAACAAGTTTGATCGATAACTCCACATTGCAAATTCTGCATACAGAAGTTAATAATTCGGGCTACGCATTAGGATGGAATATCACGGCATCTGGTATCACCCATGCAGGAAGCAATACCAATTGGTTCGCACAATTGTATATCAACCTGAGCGAAGAGTTTGCCAATCTCGCTATGACCAATAGTTATGATCATGAAGGTGAGGTAAGTATACCTGCGGTTCAAAATATGATGACCCTTATGGGTAACAGGTTTTCCAATTTAAAACAATAGCATTTCTAAAGATAATAAGATGGGCACTAAAGTAATTTTGAAATATTACGTACTGGTACTTCTATTTGGAATAGTGTTGAGCAATTGCACAAGTCTGAAGAATACTGAACAAATCAAGTTAAATGAAAAGAATGTTGAATATATAATGTCTGGCAATGGTTCACCCACGGTTGTTTTTGAAACTGGAATGGGACCTACAGTTAATACTTGGGATGCCATATTAGACTCATTATCGGTACATACCAAGGTTTACGCCTATAATAGGCCAGGATATGGCAATAGCAGCATACATAATGTCCCAAGAAGTGTGATTGAAGTAGCGGAACAACTTCATCAAAACTTGATTGCACAGAACATACAGCCCCCATATTTATTGGTTGGACATTCGGCCGGTGGCTTGTATATTAATATGTTCGCGAGGATGTATCCCAAAGAAGTAATTGGACTTGTCTTTATAGATGCTTCCCACCCTGAACAGTTTGAGTATTTTAAATCTGACCAAGTGCTTCTATACAATTTATTGATAACTGCAGCAAAAAAGGGGAAATGCGAATACGAGCTTGATATTATCAACTCCTCTTCAGCCAGTTTTATTGATGCTCCCGAGTTTCCACAAATACCTTTAACGGTGTTAACCGCGGGTAAGTCCTCTCCCCTTGAAAGCAAGAAGCTTAGAGAAAAATGGCTGTATTTTCAAAATGATCTGGTTAAACTGTCAAATAAAAACCGACAAATAATTGTTGAAAAAAGTGGGCACTATATTCATAAAAATGAACCGGATCTGGTTATCTCTGAAATCTTGAGGATTAAAGAAATAGTCAACGGAAAATGATAAATGAGATAAGAATTCTTCATCCTCATGATTGCCTTTTTTGTAAAAATTGATTCGGAAACAAATATTTAACAAATTATTTGCCATTTATTTTTTGTTTCCTTATATACCTGTATATCAATACATTACAAATATATAGACTCCCCTATTCAGCGTATAAATGGTTAAATAATCCATAAAATAGTACCTTTTTATACATAGTACTGTAACAAAACTGATTCCTTCTCGTC
>CAZHJO010000313.1:0-4150 GCA_964532755.1 uncultured Maribacter sp.
CTTCAATGGCCAATAATTTTTCAGTGGCATACTCCAACAGCTCGTTTTCATAGTTAGCTATTTTAGCAATACCAATGGCATTCATATAATCAATAGCAGCACCGAAAGCGATTCCACCACAAATATTGGGCGTACCCGCTTCGAATTTATGGGGTAAATCGGCATAGGTGGTTTTTTCAAAGGTAACCTCTGCAATCATTTCGCCCCCACCCTGATAAGGAGGTAATTTATGTAACCATTCCTCTTTACCAAATAATGCGCCAACACCTGTAGGTCCACACATCTTATGTGCCGAAACCGTATAAAAATCAACATCCAGTTCTTGAACATCTGCTTGAATATGCGGGGCGGCCTGTGCACCATCAATCAATACGGCAGCACCAACTTTGTGCGCAGCATTAATAATTTCTTTGATAGGGTTTATCGTTCCCAATGCATTTGAAACGTGATTGCAAAAAACCAATTTAGTTTTGTCTGACAACAATTTGTGGTATTCATCCAAAATCAATTCCCCTTCCTCACTCATTGGTATCACCTTCAACTTAGCTCCTGTTCGTTCGCATAACATCTGCCAAGGAACAATGTTTGAATGGTGCTCCATTGCAGAAACAATCAACTCATCTCCCTTTTTTAACATGGATGAAAAGCCATTGGCCACCAAGTTGATACTATGGGTAGTCCCGGAAGTGAAAATTATCTCATGGGATCTGGCAGCATTAAATTGCTTTTGGATCTTTAATCTTGCCTGTTCATATTTATCAGTGGCTTCTTGGGATAACGTATGCACTCCGCGGTGAATATTCGCATTGTAATTGCCATAATAGTCAACAATAGCCTCTATAACCTGATTAGGTGTCTGAGAAGTGGCAGCATTGTCAAAATATACCAATGGCTTACCATTCACTTTTCTATTGAGGATGGGAAAATCCTCCCGAATTTTATTTATATCAATCATGGAAAATTCAATAGTCGACAAAGATACCTACTATTTACATATTTCAAGGCCTTTGACCAACCTTGTGCTGCGAATTAAAATCTAAAACCAACTCCGGCTTTTAAAAACCCTAAATTTTGTTTATTCTCAAAATTAAAGTCTTCAAACGTTACCTTGTTTCTAACATAATCATATTGTACTTGTAAAAAGAACCTCTCACCAATATCATAAGAAAGCCCAAGATTTACATTTATACCTCCTTCTAAAGACGAATTATCAATTTCCTGGAAAGAAGTAAAACCCTTGTATTCAGATTCAATAAAAGTATAGCCCAATCCTACACTAGGATGTAGTTTACTTATTCCGGGAATAGTGAACTCTACAAAAACCTTAGGTTGAATTAACCAATTTGTTTCGTCAAAGTTTGTGGTTTCTGGATCTGTAAAAGATCTAATATTATCCTTAAAAACCCCTGCATTTATGCCTGCTCCAATTTTTACAATATTAAAATCCAAAAACCGATACTTTAATCCAACATCTATAATTCCCGGAGTGTCATTACCTAAATCATCACCAACAGAAATAGGATAATTAGCCTCGACACTCCATTTATAATCGAGGTCTTGAGCGATTGCATTGATTGAAAAAAATAAAACGGGGAGTACTAGTAATTTGAATTTCATTTGTAACTTTTTCATGGTTAATAAAATTCAAATGTAGGGCAATTCCTTACCGTCAATTACTAATAACTAGTTAAGTATAGCACAATGAATTGTTAAAGATCAAACCCTAAGCGAACCCCTAATTTATCCGCTATAAGCCTGTTTATTCTCGATTTCAATTCAGGAATACGCACGCTTTCCAAAACGTTATTGGCAAAAGCATACATTAATAAAGCTCTAGCTTCCTTTTTAGGGATACCACGGGATTGAAGATAGAAGAGTGCATCTTCATCCAATTGCCCTATGGTACAACCATGAGAACATTTTACATCGTCCGCAAAAATCTCCAATTGTGGTTTTGTATTGATGGTGGCCTTATCACTGACTAGAATATTGTTGTTCTGTTGAAAGGCATTGGTCTTTTGTGCAATTTTATCAACAATGATCTTTCCGTTGAAGACCCCAGTGGAATTCTCACCATAGATACCCTTATAGTCCTGGTGGCTTTCACAATTGGGCTCAATATGATGTACCAATGTATGATGATCTACATGCTGCTTGTACCCCAAAATCGTAACTCCTTTCATTGTGGAATCTATATGTTCCCCATTTTGATAGAAATTCAAATTGTTCCTAACCAGTTTTCCGCCAAAGGAGAAAGTATGCACTTTGACCACACTTTTGCTTTTTTGATTGATGTAGGTATTATCGATCAAAGATGCCGTTTTGGCATCGTTTTGAACTTTGTAATAATCTATAATGGCATTTTCAGCGGCAAAAATCTCGGTTACTGAATTCGTCAAAACCTCATTAGCAGTAAGGCTTTGGTGCCTTTCGATAATCTGTACCTCGGCATTCTCTTCAACAACTACCAAGCTTCTGGGTTGCAACATCAATGAAGCTTCATTACCGGTTGAGAAATGTAAGATCTCAATCGGTTTTTTTGGCATTTTATTTTTTGGGATATAGATGTACGCCCCTTCCCTACTGAACGCGGTATTTAAAGTCGTAAGGGACTCGTCTTTTGATGCTATTTTATTAAAATAAACATCGATTACCTGTTTGTACATAGGTTTGGTAAGGGCGGCGCTCATCAAACAAATATCTACTCCGTCGTGTGTTGTTTCTGAAAGAAAAGAAGAATAGATTCCATCAATAAAAACAATTTTATAAGATTCTATTTCATGCAGGAAATATTTCTTTACATCTTTATATCCCAAAGCATTTACTTCCTTATGGAATATGCTAAAATCTATCTTCTGAAGCCCTTTTAGCGAGGTATATTTCCAGGCCTCCTCCTTTTTAGTAGGAAAACCTTTTTCCTCAAAGTTCTTTATGGCCTCACATCGAATATCATGCACAGGGTGTTCAACATCAACATTGTTTTCAAATGCCATGAAGGAAGAAACCAGTTTGTCTTTTAAATCCATCTTCTGATACTTGTCATTCGGCTACACCGTAGCGCCATTTTTTATCCAATCGTACCCTTTATCCTCCAATTCGTGGGCCAATTCCTTATCTCCCGATTTTACAATCTTACCTTCATGCAAAACATGTACAAAATCCGGGACTATATAATCCAATAATCGTTGATAATGGGTAATAACGATAACCGCATTATCCTTGCTTTTCAATTTATTCACACCATTGGCAACAATTCTTAGGGCATCAATATCGAGTCCGGAATCAGTTTCATCCAATATTGCCAATTTAGGTTCTAACATGGCCAGTTGAAATATCTCATTCCTCTTCTTCTCACCTCCCGAAAAGCCTTCATTCAAGGAACGGGACAAAAACTTGCGATCTATACTCAATAATTCGGCTTTTTCACGAATCAGTTTCAGCATTTGATTTGCCGGCATATCCTCTAAACCCTTGGCCTTACGAGTTTCGTTAATCGCAGTCTTAATAAAGTTGGTTACCGAAACTCCCGGGATTTCAACAGGATACTGGAAAGAAAGAAAAATTCCTTTATGTGCCCTTTCTTCTGGGGCCTGATCCTCTAAATCCTCACCATTCAAAAAAACGCTTCCTTCGGTGACCTCATATTCTTCCTTACCGGCAATAACCGCAGCCAGCGTACTCTTGCCCGAACCATTTGGTCCCATAATCGCATGAACCTCGCCTGCGTTTACTTCTAGGTCAATCCCATTTAGGATCTCGTTATCGTCTATACCTGCATGCAGGTTGTTAATTTTTAACATCTTCAACTTTTTATTATAAATATTATCCAACTGAGCCTTCCAGGCTAATTTCCAAAAGTTTTTGGGCCTCCACGGCAAATTCCATGGGTAATTTGTTCAATACTTCCTTGCTAAAACCGTTTACAATCAAAGCAATAGCCTTTTCAGTCTCTATTCCTCGCTGATTGCAATAAAAAATTTGGTCCTCACCAATTTTACTGGTAGTGGCTTCATGTTCTATTTGAGCTGATTTATTTTTTGCTTCGATATATGGGAATGTATGCGCCCCACATTCGTTCCCCATTAAAAGGGAATCGCACTGAGAAAAGTTCCTTGCATTCTTTGCCCTACTATTCACATGTACCAATCCT
>CAZHJO010000314.1:0-4118 GCA_964532755.1 uncultured Maribacter sp.
CTGAAGTATACTATAAGAACCATACCTTATTAGTGCCTCATGATATTCCAGGTTTGGCTGATTTTATGGGAGGTGAAGACAAGTTGATAGATTATCTCGACGAATTTTTTGACAATGACATGTATTACGTAGGTGACGAATTCTCAATGCATGCACCCTATATGTATAATAGCCTAAGTGCCCCATGGAAAACCCAAAAAGTTGTCCGTGATATGTTGGCAAAATACTTCTTTAATGATGTTGGTGGCTTACCAGGCAATGATGATTGCGGACAGGTATCATCCTGGTATGTGTTCGGAGCCATGGGCTTTTATCCGGCCAACCCTGGTGATCCGGTTTATCAATTATGTAGTCCAGTATTCGACAAAATTCAAATAAACGTGGGTGAGGGAAAAATATTCACTTTGATTGCCA
The DNA here is from genome assembly GCA_964532755.1 of uncultured Maribacter sp. Taxonomy (GTDB): domain Bacteria; phylum Bacteroidota; class Bacteroidia; order Flavobacteriales; family Flavobacteriaceae; genus Maribacter_A. The sequence continues at coordinate 415 of CAZHJO010000314.1, forward strand.
ATAACAATTCTAAGGAGAACACCTATATTCAATCGGCAACATTGAATGGTAAGCCGCATATTATAAGTTACATAACCCATACCGATATAATTAATGGGGGTGAATTGGTTTTTGAAATGGGTCCTGAACCTAATAAAAATTGGGGGACAAAATAAGTGGGCATTGAATGATAAAGACAATTCTGTTTTTCAATAATTCTTTATACTAGGAGTGCGAGTTTCAAGACTCCATCGTGGTTGTACTTCAGTCTCAGTAGTGGTAATGCTAAAAATTACTTGACAAAAACTATACAATCCTAAAATAGCGGCCATCTTATTTATAAACTCTAGAATAATTGATTAATTTGAATGTTGAAGGGGTCTTGATGGCATTGGAACCTGTCAAGGAAGTGTATAGGACTATAATTAGAATCGTACTTAAAACAGAAATGGACAAGGATATTTATCTAAATGAGAATAATGGCGTTGGTTACATTATAATCAACCGTCCAAAAGCGAATTGTTATGAGATTCATTTCATGAAACAATTGATGGCCTGTATCGATGAAGCCGATAAAAGCGAAAAAATAAAGGTGATAGTGCTTAAAAGTGCTTTGGAAAAATTCTTTTCAGCAGGGGCCGATATCAAAGTATTTCAAGCGAATAATGTTGAGGAAAATAAGACTTTAGTCGCGCATGCCCAAAAAGTGGCAAAGAAACTTACAGAAAGCAAAAAAGTGACTATTGCTGCCATTAATGGCCATGCACTTGGTGGTGGCTTGGAGCTTGCCATGGCCTGTGATATTATATTAGGTTCGGATGGATCATATCTTTTGGGTCTACCGGAAATCAAATTAGGATTGATACCCGGTAATGGGGGTTCACAACGATTAATTCGAGTGATCAATAGGTCAAGGGCCTTTGAGTTATTATTGACTGGGGATACTTTTACCGCCCAAGAAGCTTTTGATCTAGGACTATTCAGTCATTTGTATCCTGTTGATAGATTTCAGGATCAAGTTTCAAAATTCGCCGAAAAATTGGCCCAAGGACCTTTAGAAGCAATGTCGGCCATAAAAATTTGTGTCAATAGCGGTTCGGAACTGCCCTTAAAAGAGGGATTGAAACTAGAAGACCAATTGGTAGATGCATTATATGAAACTGAAGATGCCAAGGAAGGCCTAAAGGCATATATAGAAAAACGGGAACCAAGATTTAAGTAAGAATAGTACAAGCAAGTATTATGAAAATAAAAGAGTACAATTGTTACATCAACGGGGAATGGATCAAAAAGAACTCTGGGGAAAAGTTGGATGTTGAAAACCCGGCTACGGGGGAAGTATTTGCATCAATGTATGTGAGTTCAATTGAAGAAACCCAATACGCCTTGGAATCAGCAGAGAAGGCCCAGTTTTCATGGCAAATGTTACCCGCACAGGAAAGGGCCAATTATCTATATGCCATCGCCGACGGTCTGCGAAAAGAGAAGGAGTACTTTGCTAAACTTCTAGTAATGGAACAAGGGAAAACCCTTGTTGAAGCTCGGTACGAAATGGATGATACGATCAGATACATTACTTATTCGGCCGAAGCAGCCCGAAGAATACAAGGTGCAATTTTCCCATCAGACCTGCCAAATGAGCAGCTTAGTATTCACAAAGTTCCTTTTGGAGTTACCGTGGGTTTAATGGCCTTTAATTACCCAATGGCACTTATAGGTCGTAAAATCGGCCCCGCCCTGGTTACGGGTAATACCATGGTAATAAAACCATCGGAATTGACCCCGGTGACGGCCTCGGAATTCTGTAGGATCGTGGATGAAGCGGGATTGCCAAAGGGCGTAATTAGCATGGTAGTTGGCTATGGGCATGATGTAGGGGCTTATCTAGTTGAAAATCCCATTACCAAGTTGATTTCAATGACAGGAAGTACACGCGCCGGACAGGCAATTTATAAAGGGGCTTCCCAAAATATCGCAGGTCTTGTATTAGAGCTTGGAGGTAAGGCACCCTTTATTGTTTTGGACGATGCCGATATTGATAAGGCCGTAGAGGCAGCTGCTATTTCGCGATATGCGAATTGTGGTCAAGTATGCATCTGTAATGAAATGGTATTTGTTGATGAAAAAGTTGCTAATGAGTTTACAGAAAAATTGATAAATAGAGTTAAAAAAATAAAGGTGGGAGACCCGATGACCGATGTTGATATGGGCCCAAGTTTGAGTCCAAAAGGATTGCTGCACATTGAGAATATTGTAAAAGAGAATGTTGCCCAAGGGGCAGAATTAATTATGGGTGGAAAGCGCCCTGAGGGAAAACAATTTGAAAAAGGCAATTGGTACGAGCCGACCATTCTCACCAATGTTAAACCAGATCATGCTGCTATTCAAGCGGAAATGTTCGGGCCTGTTTTGCCCATCGTTAAAATAAAAGGCTATGATGAAGCAAAAGATTTGTTGAACAAACGTGATGATAGTCTGTCTGCATATCTGTATACCAACAATCACAAATTGATAATGCAGTCTATACAAGAATTCCAAATTGGAACCATATTCATCAACAAACAAATTGTCGGTTATATTCAAGGATTCCATTCGGGTCATAAAAAGGCCGGTTTTGGGGGAGAAGATGGTATTTATGGTATAGATCAATATTTGCAGAAGCGCACTATATACATGAACTACGAATAAGCAAGGTGAAGAATAGTATAAATCAAGGGAATGGGAAGGCAAATCTGCAAGTTTTGCCTTCTCATTTTTTATTCAAACCCTCTTGCAATGGGCAATTTTTGATCGGCTTCGACATGGCCTTTTTCGGCGCCAAGACCGGGGTAGTACCTAAAATAATTGGCCCAGCCATACTTTTGTTTGGTTTCAAAAGCTTCAAGTCCTATTGCCCTTAGTTCAGCTCTGTCTTTTTCCTTATCAGCTATCAAGAACATATAGTCATTATTCGACAATTTATTGCCATCCTGATCGGCTAGTGCTATTTCCACATAAAATCTATCTCCTAATTCCCCGGGCACTTCACAGGATATGTCAATATATTTTGAGGAGCTATCTCCATTGATTTCAGCAATATCAAATTGCTCTTCTTTGATGACAGCTTTATTATTATCCAAAAAACGGAGGGTTGCTTTGCAATTGTTAAAAGATTTGTAGTAATCATTCACTATCCATAACTCGCCTTTGAATTCATCACCGGGCAACCACCGCCTATCATAATGTTTCAATGTAACCAATATAGGTTGGTAGGCTTTTTTAACAAAATCAAAAGACAATTTCTTCTCTTGATAATAGTCTACAATTCCCCATTTCATGTCAGGGGCAAACGTAATATAATGACAGATGCAAATAGCACTTGTTTTTGGTTTTCTAGTTCTAAAATGTTCTAAGGCATACTGAAAAATGGTGCCTTGGGATATTTGGGTCGCCTCAACAAATTTTTCAAACCCGTCCTTACTTTGGTCACCAAGCACTTCAAAATTAAGCGTTCTCAGGGCATCAAAATCTGCCCAGTGGTGTCCCCAGCTTGGTCCTGGAGGCCATATTTCCTCCTCAGGTATAAATTTCCTGATGCTCTCGATATTAGGACAAGAGGATATAGCCAATTCGGGAATTACCGCATAATCCAAATTGGGAAAATAATCCTCCATCACAAATTCACCTTCACCATAGAACAAGTCATTGGCGTGGAAACTTTCGTTGGGTTTAAATCCTAAATTAAG
>CAZHJO010000315.1:0-4117 GCA_964532755.1 uncultured Maribacter sp.
TCACTTAATTACAAGAGTTTGTTTATACTCCTGTACCACAGCAAAGTAACCTAATGGAAAATTATCTGGCTGATCTACGTTGTCAAAAAAATCGACATTGTCTATATCGGTAACGTCAAAAATGTTCCCACGTACCGTAGCGACAGGGGTATCAAAAATATTGAAATCATCACTGCCTTGTTCTATCAATAAGTTCATATAGTTAAAAAATTCCTTATCCGCACCCAATATACTAACGCTTATTTCCCGCCCTGCTTCAAGATTTTGATCATAGAAAAAGGAGAATTTAAATTCCTGTCCCTGATAGAACTCATCCTCGGTAGCCAAATATTCGCCGAAGTCGAAATCAAACACATAAAAATCATCCCGGTCCGGGGCATCTGTAAAGGTTACGATTACTTCGGTATCATCTTCGTCAAATAGGGTGTCATCCCCCTGTTCCAGCAAGTCGATAGGTACAGCAGGCACATATCTGGTCCTTGCCAAATATAACCTGCCTTCATGCCTTAGTTGAAAAATCAATTCTCCTTGAGTAAAAAAGGAGGTATTTTTCGGCTTCTCGTATACTCCTGGCTCCACCTCCAACAGTACAATGAAATTGGGATTCGCAAAAGTAGATTCCATATCTACATTGGTAATGGTAACCTGCTCCAGGGCAGTGACCGGTATTTCACCGAAAAACGAATCGGTCAGACTAACCCTGACCCTTGGTGTCTGTGTAGGTTGAGAGGTATCGATTTTTATCAGGGCATCTACTATGAGTCTTGGTTGCTCAGAAGGCACATCTACTTCTATAACGTCTTCACACGCAGAAAATACTAACAACATTGAAACTATATATATAATTTTTTTCATAATTCTAAAATTTAAAATTATAGGTTACGGCTGGGACAATGCCAAAAATCGAGGTTCGTACTGCCTCGTTTACACCGGTATCCTGGTTGCGTCGAAAGTTTATGGAAGCCGCATTGCGCCTGTTATATATGTTGTAGACACTAAATACCCATTCCCCATCCCATTTTCTATTTAGTTTTTTCCTAGGTGTAAGAGTGGCTGAAACGTCAATACGATGATAATCTGGTAAACGTTCTTTGTTACGTAATCCGAAATATGGAATAGTCAAATCCTGAAATTCAAATTGCCCTACAGGGAAATTTGTTGGTTGACCTGTTTGAAAAACAAAGTTTGAATTAATACTCCATTTTTTGTTCAGCTCATAACTGCCGTACAAGGAAAGATCGTGGGTTTTATCGTAAGGAGTGTTATACCATTCTCCAAGATTGATACCTGTTTCTTTATTGGATCTCCCATTATCAAAGAAAGGAGGTCTACCTGGAGTACGTTGTTCCGATTTGGAGAGAGTGTAGGCCAACCAACCTTGAAACTTACCCTCATTTTTACGCAGCAATATTTCCATACCATAGGCCCTTGCCTCACCATTGAGGATAACTTGTTCTATAGCATTATTGGCAATTAAGTTCGCGCCATCTATATAATCTATACGATTCTGAATGTCCTTGTAGAAAACCTCACCTTCAAAAGAATAGGCCCCATTTTTTATGTTTTTAAAATACCCAAGGGCATATTGGTCTAGCAACTGGGGTTTCACAAATGGCCCACTGGGTGTCCAAACATCAAGCGGAGTTGGGGAGCTGGTATTGGAAAGAAGATGTAGGTATTGTGCTAAACGGGTATAACTAGCTTTTACTGAGTTATTGGTATTAAAAGTATAAGCCAAGGACAGGCGCGGTTCCAAATTGGTAAACGTAGCCAAACCCGGTCCGGTCCCAGAATCGACCGTTTCTATGGGTTCCGCTTCCTGATAGGTTAAAGTAAAAGGATCAAAAATCACAGGATTATTAAATTGATATACATTTATATCTTGCCTATAGCGCATAAAATAACTAAGACGCAGACCGTATTCCAGGCTCAGCTTATTTGTTAAATCGTGTTCCAGATCAACATATGCTGCAAGCTCGTTCGCATATTTTTTGGTTAACTGCTCTTCCAAAATTCCCGACTCTCTGACATTAGGTTCTATTTTCCCAGGATTGAAGCTATAATAAATGTTATTTATACCATAATTCACTGTTAACTTGTCATTGACATATTTTTTAAGGTCGTATTTTATATTGAAGTTTTGGATACCGGAATTCCACTGGAATCCAACAAAATCCAACTCTAAACCGTAGAAATAGTCAGAGTAAATCAAAGAAAGATTTGAAAACAATCTGTCTGAAAATAAGTGGTTCCATCTAAAATTAACCACCGCATTCCCATAGGTATTGACAAAATTGTCATTAATACTAAAAAGGTCGCGACCAAAATAACCTGAAAGGAAGATATTATTTTTCTCATTTATCTTATAGTTCAGCTTTGTGTTCAAATCAAAGAAATAAGCTTTGTTGTCTATATTAAATATCGGGAGGAATAAATGGGCATAGGATGCTCTTCCACCAATGAGAAAGGCAGCTTTGTTCTTCACTATTGGGCCTTCCGCTAATAACCTGCTAGCTACGGCTCCAATACCGCCGCTCATTTTAAATTCCTTGCTGTTTCCTTCCTTCTGGAATATTTCCAAAACAGAGGAAACACGCCCTCCATAACGTGCAGGGATACCCCCCTTGAATAGTTTAACATCTTTAATGGCATCTGGATTAAAAACTGAGAAAAAACCGAATAGGTGGGAAGAGTTGAAAATTGTGGCCTCATCCAGGAGGATTAGATTTTGATCCACTGCACCACCCCTTACGTTAAATCCTGACGATGCTTCACCGGCATTGGTTACACCAGGTAGTAATAATATGGATTTAACAACATCTGCCTCGCCCAAAATCATGGGAATCTTTTTTATGGTTTGAGCAGACAGCGTACTCACACTCATTTGGGGTTTACGGATATTTATTTTTTCCACATCCTCGGTCACCACAACTTCCTCTAACTCCTCTGCTTCTTCCACTAATCGAAAATTAACTTTCTTGTTTTCCGAAAGTGGAATTTTTCGAGAGACATTCTGAAATCCAAGGTAACTTATTTGGATGGTATACTCCCCCTCTGGGAGGGTGATTGAATAAAAACCATATTCATTGGTCGAAACACCGGTATTAAGTTCCGGAATTGCAATGGTTACACCGATCATTGTTTCATTGCTTGCGGCTTCAGAAACTGTACCGCTTAATGTAAATCTTTGTTGTGAAGAAACGTAATATGTACTAATTAGCAGAAAAAAAAGTAAAAAATAAGAGCGTCCAGTCATTAATACAATTTTTCATCAAATGTAGAAAGAATTACCCCAGTCCATTCTACGTTAACAATTTTTTAGAACAAAAAAACCCCTGACATTCTGCAGAGGTCAATATTTAAGGGCGGCCCTTAATTAGATACTCGCTAAAATGTTGTTGAATGTTATACTAGGTCGCATCGCATTCGCAACAAGTTCACTTTTAGGCTTATAATATCCTCCAATGTTTTGAGGGGCACCTTGTACTTGTAATAATTCATCAATAATTTTAGATTCTTGTTCTTTTAAATCATTGGCTATTTTGGAAAAGGTAGTCCTTAATCTGGCATCTTTGTTTTGATTGGCCAATGCTTCAGCCCAATACATAGCTAAATAAAAATGACTGCCTCTAGTATCCAGTTCCTTTACCTTACGTGATGGTGATTTGTCATTTAGCAAGAATTTTTCTGTTGCGCTATCCAAAGCATCGCCAAGGATATTGGCCTTCTCATTGTTATTTTTTTCTCCATAGAATTCCAATGAAACCCCTAAGGCCAAGTATTCGCCCAAAGAATCCCAACGCAAATGGCCTTCTTCCAAGAATTGCTCAACATGCTTGGGTGCTGATCCACCGGCACCTGTTTCAAAAAGTCCACCACCATTCATTAAAGGCACAACCGACAGCATTTTAGCACTAGTACCAACTTCTAAGATAGGGAAGAGGTCAGTCAGATAATCGCGCAATACATTGCCTGAAACTGATATGGTGTCTAAACCCTCCTTAATTCTTCTCAAGGTAAGCTCTGTTGCTTTTATGGGAGATAAAATCTTTATATCCAACCCAGAAGTATCATGGTCTGGTAAATACGTATTCACCTTCTTTATAAGTTTGGCATC
>CAZHJO010000316.1:0-4098 GCA_964532755.1 uncultured Maribacter sp.
CAATTTCTTTTATAGTATCTTCCAATAAACTAATATTCGTGTGGGGATTAATCGCTACTCCAGCTTTCATTCCTTCAGCTTTTATAGCCTGCAGTGATCGATGAAGATGATTGCAAGCTTCATAATGAACACTTAATACAGTTGCTCCTAAATCGGCAAATGCTTTTATGTATCGATCGGGATCTACAATCATTAAGTGAACATCCAGCGGTTTTGTGGCATGTTTTTGAATGGACTTTATTACGGGCATCCCATAAGAAATATTGGGCACGAAAACTCCGTCCATAACATCAATGTGATGCCAGTCTGCCTCACTTTGGTTTACCAATTCAACGTCGTGTTGTAAGTTACCGAAATCGGCCGCTAGGAGCGATGGGGCTATTTTAACTTTACTCATTCTTTAGGTAATATGACTTTAATGGCAAAGGTAATGAAATGACTATAGTTTTTGGAATGAAAATGAAAATTGAAAGTGACTTTGAAAAGTGATTTTAAAGATTAAGTAACTTGAGAAGTTGCTCATCTAATTGCCGTGATTTTTCTTGTGCATTCTTCATTGACATACCTTGCGCCATCCCTGGTCGTTGGTGCCCGGTAACCGTAAGCCATGCATCTTTCGTAAAGGCCTGCTTTTTTTCAACTATTTCCAACACCTGTATTCCCTTTTCGAATGAAGCCATTGCCTTTTCAATAGTATTTTTTTCAGTCACTTTGTTTTCCCCGAGACCTAAAAGCACTTGCCGGGCCATTACCCAATGTCCCTTACTGTTGGGGTGAACTCCATCGGGCGCAAAGGTGAATCTTGGGTTTTTAAGGCGATGTTCGTGCAATTGCCTTTTCATGGGCGAGTGGATGTCAATAATCTTCCATTCATGGGTGTAGCGCCTACTAATTAACCATTGTGAATAAATATCCATTACATTATCATAAGCATCAGTACCTGGACCGTCATAGACAGGAGGCGTTAAATGAATAATGTCTACTCCGGTTTTTGTAACTTCATCATGCAACCATAGAATACCTTCTTTGAATTTTTGAAAACGCCCATCGTCGTAGGGAAGGTATATGCCATCATTAATCCCGTAATTCGCAAACACCAAATCAGGTTTAACTGTTGACAGAACCCTATGAAGACGTTCCCTCAAATCTGGGCGAGGAAACTTGCCTTGGGCATGATTACGTTCGGAAAGCCCGGAAACCGTTTCACTGGGTAGGCCCGCGTTGATGAATTCCAGTTTTCTTTCGGGATGTTGAAGTATCAAATATGCCTCAATGTAGGATATGTATTGTCCTGAATAGGTGATGCTGTTTCCTAAAAAAAGAATCCTACTCGCATTTTCAGGAATTATTATAGTATTCTGGGATTTGCCTTGGAACAGGGTAAAAAGTAAAATACATCCAACAAATTGTCTTTTTTTCATTTGAATCGGCTACTTGTCATTGAAATATTCAATAATATCGCTTTCAGCTGCTAAGTACCCAAAAGAACTCCATGCTTTACTTTCCATAATTTCCTGCATCATTTCATACGCCTTTTGTCTGTTGTTATTATAGAAATGCCAATTTGCCAAACCGTAAAGAACTGCATCTGAAGATGGACTACCTCTTTCAGTATTGATTAAAGAATCCAAAGGAATCAATCCTTTGTAAAATTGGCACAGCTCATAATAGCTTTGATTTTCGATGATATTCGCTTCTGTTGTGATTGGGGCAAGTATATTATTGGCCAAATCAAGATTGTCCATTCTTCGTTGGATCATATAGAGCCAATGTGTGCTCGAGACTATATTGTCATCATTATTTCCAGATTCCCTGCATTTCAAGTAAGCAGAATAAGCGTTTTCGTAATCATGAATGAGATAATACGCCAAGCCGAGATGATACCATATATTCCCATGCTTTGAACTTACGGGAATATTCAAGGCATTTGGTAGACCATCGTCTTCCATTTCATTTTGTTTGCCCTCGATAAGTTCGCTCGCCTTTTTTAGGTCTTGAATAGCTTCATCATACTTTCTAAGGGAAATAAAACGATGACCCCTATGTCTGTAGAGCCTTGATTCTGATGGATATTTCTCAATACCGTCCGAAAATATGCCAATCGCTTTTTCATAATGCCCTAAATACGCAGTTCTTCGACCAAACCAGATAATATTGTCTAGATCGTTTGGGTTATCCTCAAAATCACTTTTTGCCGTTTCAAAGAGTACTAACATTTTTCCGGTGGGCTCTGGTATACTAAATTCTTTGCCTAGAGGAGTGATGAACTGTTGGGGTACCCTCTCTACTGAAATTTCTTTTTTAACCTCTTTACATCCTAGTGCGAACACGATTACAACTGGCAATATTTTATTCATATTAGTTGTCTTTATAAACTTTATGGTCAGGGTCGCCACCGGCTTCCAGATATACAAATAAGTCTTTGATTTCTTCTGGGCCCAATCGATTCAAAAGACCTGATGGCATAGGGGACAAGGGGGAGATTTCCCTTTTTCGGATATTCGATTTAGAAATTTCTGTTGTATAGGTTTCATTGAAGGGATTGGGCATAAGTACCACTACCTCCTCATTTTCGGATTTTATTCGGCCAGATATCTTTTTATTGTCCTTAAGATGAAATAAGGTATTGGCATATTGATCAGAGATTTCATCATTAGGACTATAAATCGCAAATATCAGATCATACCTGCCGAACTTCTCTGCGATTTGCGTCAAGTCTGAACCAACCGCGCCTCCGTCACCACGCATTCGATGACAAAGAATGCACATACCCGCTTTATATGCACGTTCCCCTTTTTTAAAATCGGTCTTATAATCGGCCAGTTCGCTTCCCCAAATCATATCCCCTATGTCACTACCTTGATATTGTTTCCCTGGTCCGTGGGGTTTTGGTAAATCGGCAACTGCTGTTGATGGGGAATAAACTCCTGAAAGCTCTTGAAAGTATTCTTTTTGATCTTCGGGTACATTTTTCATTGCGGCTAGACGTATATTTTCCATACCGGGCTTAAAGCTTAATCCACCTTTTGAATTGAGCACATCATAAAACCATTGAAAGTATTTCTCTCGTGCTTCCTTAGTCCAGCCAGATGCTGCATGGCTGAGGAGTACACCGTAATAAATGGCCTCACTGGGAGGCATCTTAGCAAGGATTTCACGGATTAGTGGTCCATATTGTTCGCTGCGATCAGTAATTTCCGCGGATAAAAATTCCTTTGTAAGCGTTGTTCCTTCCTTAGTGTGCTTTTCAAGTAGTACTACTAATTCCTCGGTTATTCCGTCGGCGTTCAAGAACAGAAGAAGTTGCCCCAACTCTCGGTTCATTTCATTGCTGGCATGCGGAAATTGGGATTTTAACTTTGTTGCGATTGCCTTTTGATCTGAGGCATTGGGTTCACCCATTCTGATAAAAAGCAGTTCATAGGCACGTAACATATTCAATTGTTGTTGTGCCGATTGTGTTTGCAACGAAATTGCATTTAATTTCTTCAGAATCTTTGATTGGAGTTTGGCATCATCGAGTCTAGCCAAACCTAAACTGGCCTCAATGATTTTTTTCGGATCATTTTCATTTAAAAATTTAGGTACCCATTGTTCCGTAGGTTGATTTTCCAGGGCAATTCGTGCCGCATAGCGGATGAAACGATCTTCATGATCCAGATTTTGCCAAGCCAATGGAATCGCTTCTTCTGATCGCTCTACATGATATTTTTCCAGACGCTGTCTTAACCTTCGCAATTTTCTGGTATCACTATCAACATCATTTTGAGCACTTTGGGAATCTGGACCAACATACCTTAGTCTAAATAAATGGGAATTTATTCTGCGACCTCCTGTGGCAAAATAAAGATGGCCATCGGTGCCGGCAACCATATCGGTTAAAGGTAAAGGTGTGCCAGATAGAAACTCCGTTCTTTCAGCGGTATAACTGCTTGCTTTAGCTTTTAAGTCAGCAAAATAGATAGTACCAAAACTCCAATCCATAATAAATAGTCCGTTCTTAAATTGGGAAGGAAAATTAAGGTTAGCACCTGAGAGGACAGCTGTGGGTGATCCTTGTTCTAAATTATGAACTGCAGGAAGCGCATCCCCATAGTA
>CAZHJO010000317.1:0-4091 GCA_964532755.1 uncultured Maribacter sp.
TAGATCATAAAGGCAATTACAGCGGGAATGTGCCCCTGAACAATCAACCAGCCACTTTTTTGAACTTCAACAATCTCTGAAAGTTGAAGTGTACCTGTAATCAATATCATGGTGAGTAGCGATAGTCCAATGGAAAGCTCATAACTAATTGTTTGAACACCACTGCGCATGGCCCCGATCAAGGCAAACTTGTTATTACTACTCCATCCACCTAAAAGAATACCTATGACACCGATGGAAGAAATCGCTATTAGAAAAAGGATTCCAATATTAATATCAAAAGCATGAAACTCCTGAGTGAAGGGAATCACGGCCAAAGCCATCAAAGCAGTGATAATCACAAAGTAAGGCGCTAGATTATACAAGAACTTATCGGCCTTTTCCGTTCCTGTCAGTTCTTTTGAAAGTAATTTCAAGGCATCGGCCATAGTTTGCAATAATCCTTGAAAACCAACTCTATTGGGTCCTATTCGTAATTGAAACCATGCAGCTACCCTTCTCTCTATCAAGACCAAAAACAATCCAGCCACAGAAAATATAGCCAAATAAACCAGGGCAATCAGGATCATTTCAACCAAATGGGCCATGTTTTCTGACATTGAACTATACAGCCAATCGTGAATACTCTTTGTTATGCTTAATGCTTTTATCATATTATCGATCAATATCAGGAATTACAAGATCCAATGTTGCCATTGTTGCCACTAAATCCCCAATTTTGCCGCCAACAGCTATATGGTTCAACAAAGAAAGGTTTGAAAAGCCTGGAGAACGGAATTTCAGGCGATATGGATTTTTAGTCCCTGTACTTATGATATATACACCCAGTTCCCCTCTTGCTGTTTCCACTTTTTGGTAAAACTCCCCCTTGGGCAATTTTATAACCGCATTTGTGGCAACACGATGTTCCCCTTCTGGAATACTATCAATTAATTGTTCTATGATAGACAATGATTCCCACATTTCCTGAATCCGTACTTGATACCGGGCAAAGGTATCACCTTCAGTCATTATGGCTTCATTGAACGTAACCTGGTCCAGGGCGCTATAGGGATGATGTTTTCTAACATCACAGGAATAACCCGAAGCCCTACCCACAGGACCTGATGCCCCAAAAGAGATGGCATCCTCCTTGGTCAAGACTCCCACACCTTTCGTTCTTTTATGGAATATTACATTGCCCGTTAATAACCGATCATATTCGGGAAGTTTGGTTTTAAAATGTTTTATGAAATCTTTGACACGTTTAATAAAATTAGGGTGAATGTCAAACATCAAGCCTCCGGGAACATTATAGTTCATGGTCAATCTAGCACCACAGGTTTCCTCGAAAATATCATTGATCAACTCTCTATCCCTAAAGCCATAAAAATAAGTTGTTAGGGCACCTACGTCCATTCCCATAACGCCCCACCAAAGGCAATGGGAGGATATCCTCGTCAGTTCCCCGATTATGGTTCGAATAACCTTAACACGATCAGGAACTTCAAGTTCAAGGGCATTTTCCACTGCTAAACAGACCGCTTCATTATTTATGTTCGAGGATAGATAATCCATTCGATCTGTGAGGTGAACGATTTGCTGATAGCTATCCCGTTCACACATTTTTTCAATAGAACGATGTATATATCCCAAATCGGGTTCAACCTTTTTGATGATCTCACCGTCTATGGTCAACAAAAGACGAAGAACCCCATGTGTTGCAGGATGCTGAGGTCCCATGTTAATGAAATACTCCTCAGATTTAAAGTTGGTTTCTACAATGGTTTCGTCCATGGTCAATTATTTGATAACCATATTTATTTCGTCAACATAATCTTTTCGCAATGGGAATCCTTCCCACTCATCGGTCAGGAACAGTCTTTTTAAATTCGGATGATTATTGAATTTTATGCCAAAGAAATCATATACCTCGCGTTCATGAAACTCAGCGGTTCTCCAAATATCGCAAACCGAATCAAGTGTTGGATTTTCCCTTTCTGGCGTTTTAACCTTTACCACCAAACTATGTCTATGGATTGTTGATTCCATATGATAGACAATGCCCAATTCAGTTCCCCAATCAACGCCACTAAGACAAAATAAATAGTCAAATTGAGTGTCCAGGTTTCTTTTTAATTGGACCATCAAAGAATGCAATTGTGCTGGCTGTACAAAAATGTTCAAGAACTGTGAACCCGCTTCGCTAAACTCCAAAAGGCTTGGGTTAATTGCTACTTGTGGTTCGGATCTATCTGCTGAACCTTCTTCATTTTCAGCCACTTCTATCACATCGGATATCTTCTCGGCTTCTGGATTCGGAAACCAGCTCCCTATAAGTTCTTGTAATGATTGGTTGGTCATAATATTTATTTAAATGCCCACCTACCTGACGGTATGCAAGTTATGGACTTAAAGTCCTTCGTCAAATCCTTCTATAGGATTCTTTTTATGCCTCATACTCTCGGTTCGTATTTTATCTTGTAACATGAGCATACCTTCTAATAATGCTTCCGGTCGGGGAGGACATCCTGGCACATATACATCCACAGGGATCACATGATCCGCTCCTTTTACTACTGAATAGGTATTATAAAAAAATGGTCCTCCGGAAATAGCACATGCCCCCATGGCAATTACATATCTTGGTTCGGCCATTTGATCGTATAAACGTCTAAGAACAGGTGCCATCTTGTTTACAATGGTTCCTGCTATAATGATTAAATCGGCCTGTCTTGGGGAAGGTCGAGCAACTTCGAAACCAAATCTGGAATAGTCATGCCTGGCAGCCCCTGTCTGCATCATTTCAATGGCGCAGCAGCTAGTCCCAAAATACAATGACCACAGTGAATTTGAACGGCCCCAGTTAATTATTTTATCCAACGAAGTAACGATGACATTGGCACCGTTCCCCGCTGGGATTACCTTTCCTGGAAAATCTTCTGGTATTTCTGGTTTGTCTATTCCCATTTCAACGCTCCTTTCTTCCATGCATAAAGTAAACCTATACCCAAAATCACCAGAAAAATGAGGACTTCAATAAAGGCGATGGCCCCAAAATCCTTAAAAACTACCGCCCAAGGTATCAAAAAGGCGACTTCCACATCAAAAATCAAAAATAATATGGCGAATAAATAGTAACCAACCTTAAATTGTACCCAAGTGGGTCCAATGGTCTTAATACCACTTTCATAGGGTTCTCTTTTAGCGGGACTGTCTGATTTGTGGGAGATTAAGTTTGATAAAAAATTAGCTCCTGCTACCAAGACAATTCCGGCAATTAGAAATACAATAATGGCTTCTGACCCCATATTAATCAATTGTGCTTTCTAAAATACATTATAAATGTCACCGGAGAAAAACAAATCGTCGGTTTTCGAAAAATGGGAATCTGATTTTACCTGTGCGGTAAGCGCATCTTCTCTTTCTTCTAAGGTAACATCGTCAAAACTTCTTATGATACCGGTAACCATTGGATATTCTGAACGCACCAGCATTTGATGTAAAGTTGGGTCTTGTTCCTTGGCATTATGTACCAAAAGATCTTCTTGGGTTATTCCGTTTTCACCGATGGTAACTACTTCAAGTTTAAGTCCGTTTAAAACCAAGCCTTTATCCTTTTCTTTACCGAAAACCATAGGTTTCCCATGCTCAACGAAAAGCTGGCGGTCTTCCCGAACGGCTTTGTCCGTATATTTTGTAAAAGCCCCGTCATTGAAAATTGGGCAATTTTGCATCACTTCAATCAATGAGGTACCCTTAAACTTTTCTGCATCTACGAATATCTGGGTCATTTCTTTGGGCGTGTTCCCAGAAATCCTTGCAAAAAAACGAGCTTGGGCCCCTATGGCCAATTCGCCTGCAGAAAAAGGGGGTTGTGTATTCCCATAAGGTGATGATTTCGTTTTTTGACCCACCAATGAAGTTGGCGAGAACTGTCCTTTGGTCAATCCATAGATTTCGTTATTGAACAATACTACATTCAAATCAAGATTCCTGCGCAATACATGTATAAAATGATTACCACCAATAGCCATGGAATCCCCATCCCCTGTAATGACCCAAACACTTAAATCAGGATTGGCCAATTTTACACCAGAAGCAATCGCCGG
>CAZHJO010000318.1:0-4075 GCA_964532755.1 uncultured Maribacter sp.
TCCAACCCTTTAGATCCTTACCATTGAAAATGGATGTCCATTCATTTTTTTCAACATTTTCGAGATTTCGGATTTCCGTTTTTTTTGGGGTTTTTGCTTTCCATTCCCGGCAGCCCAGTATTACAAGGGGACATAGGAACAACAGCATGCGATAAGATTTCATATATGTGTATTGAATGGAAACGACATGGTGACATTTTCATCCTCGGTTTGTTATGCTCCTTTAAAGATAAAGATATTATTTCTTCACGCTGATCATAACGGCCTCACAACTTTTAAGATCAGAATTCAAAACAATATTCTCTGATGTCTTCCCGTCTGATATCTCTATCGCTACGGTGTTGGGAGCAAATTCCCCTAGATTGTGCGCATATAGGAAAAGGTCGTTCTTTTTGTTGGGATCTAAGATAATTTCAATTGGTTTTTTCCGGTAGGTCAATAAGTGTTTTGAAATAACGGTAAATCCGTTGAGGTAGATAGAAACGATATCGCCATCCTGCCGGCCATGGTCCCAGACACTTACTTTAATTTTTTCGTTTTCAAAGGCCAGTTCCTTTACATAAGTGATATTCCTGCCATCAAATTCCATTCTCTTGGGTGTAGCTTCAATTTTTTTAGGAGCCTCTTCTGTTTTTTGGGGGGTCGGTTGAACTTTTTTAGGAACTTCTTCAATTTTTTTAGGCACTTCCTTAACTTTTTTTCGAGCTTTTTTGATCCGTTTTGGTACTTTAACTCGTTTAGGCACCTCCGTATTGGTTTCTGAATTGTTATTGGCGGCGTTCAATAATCTTGATTTTTCCTTTCTAGCGTCAGATATTTTATTTCGAATTGAAAAATAAGGAGTTGCGAATTTGGCAATTTGAAACTTATCATCGGGGAACATTTCAATCCCTACAACCTGATAGTTATTGCCAGAACTAATATTCTTGGCCAGGATGATTCCGCTTGCTTTTCCAGTGTTTTTAAAGGTCCCCAGTTCCTGTACTACCATGTCATCCTTTGCAAGAAAAAAGCGAATTGATTTTGAATCATCGATATTCATGGTATTCCATTCCAATTCCGCAGGGTCGGGTATCGTCCAAATGGTACTGCTATTAGGTGATGTAATGCCGATAGATGACTTCAAGATGCTAAATTCTTCAGGTCCAACTGTGGTTTTTAAACTGTTGGAGGTACTTTGCGAATTGAAAGAAGTGACAAAGTCATTATTCGTAGATGCAAAATCATATCCATAGGAGTGGCCATGCATCAAATGACACAGCATTACGCAGCAAAAAACAAAAATTGTTCTCATTATAAGATTCAATTACCCCATTGATTGGCGGGAATCAATGTTCAAAGGTCGTGCCAATCCCTATAATAACGAATATTCACTCCAAATATTTGGTGCACCATACAATTATTTACGGGGGTTATTGGTATAATGGATTTATTTGTAGTTTTAAACTTGTTGCTTTATTGGATAATGTCATTGAATAAGAATATTGGAATGCAAAAAGAAGACCTTATTGAATGCCATAAAAGGATTAAGCCTTTTGTGCATAATACCCCTGTACTTTCTTCGCGATTATTGGATAAAATGGCAAATACCGAAGTGTTTTTCAAGTGTGAGAATTTTCAAAGAATGGGGGCCTACAAGATGCGTGGCGCTACCAATGCCATTTTGCAATTGAGCAAAGCACAAAAAGAAAAGGGCGTGGTTACCCACTCTTCGGGCAACTTCGCACAAGCGTTATCCTTAGCTGCGAAAAGTTTGGGTGTTAAAGCTTATATTGTAATGCCATCATCAGCGCCACAGGTAAAGAAAGATGCGGTCAAGGAATACTGCGGTACCATTATTGAATGTGAGCCTACTTTGGAAGCGAGGAATACGATGGCCGATAGGATTCAGACCGAAACCGGGGCAACTTTTATCCATCCATCCAATGATTTGAATGTGATTGCCGGACAAGGTACTGCCTGTATTGAATTGTTACAAAAACACCCGAATATTGATGTGGTGTTCGTACCTGTTGGCGGTGGCGGACTCATTGCGGGAACAGCCCTTTCAGCCTATTATTTTGGGAATGATTGCAAAGTGATTGGTGCTGAACCTTTTGAGGTAGATGATGCTTATCGTTCCTTGATAAGTGGAAAAATAGAAACGAATGAAACCACGAATACCATTGCAGACGGACTCAAAACCCAATTGGGAGACAAGAACTTTCCGTTGATCCAAAAGTATGTTGAGCGCATAATCCGGGTAACTGAAGAAGAAATCATTGACGCCATGCGATTGGTATGGGAACGAATGAAGATTATTATTGAACCATCAAGTGCGGTTGCCTTTGCAGCCTTATTGAAGGAAAAAGATAAATTCGAGGGTAAAAAAGTAGGTGTCATCATATCTGGAGGTAATGTTGATTTGAAGAATCTTCCATTTTAATTAAATAGCATGTTTAAATATCGATTTTTAGTTTCATTGCTACTGTCTTTTAGTATTACAATTTCATGCAAGGAAATTACATTTGAGAAAGATAGTAGCATTAAAAATGAATTGGTCGATACAACGCTTGCATATGTCTCGTATATACCAAAACCTACGGATCGGAAGATCTCAAGAACTGAGTATAAAAATAAATTGCAGGGCTTTTGGCTAGGGCAATGCATTGCCAATTGGACAGGCTTGGTCACCGAAATGGATAAAATCGGAATACCGACCAAAGAAGGGAAAGGAGCAGGATTTTATACCCGAGAGGATTGGGGGCAACCTGATCAACCCAATATCTGGGGCTCCAATGATTTGTCCACTACTATAGCCTTTTTATATGCTACCGAGGATAGTATATGGGGTGCTGATGATGATACCGATATTGAATACATTTATCAAAACCTATTATACAAGAACAAAACCAGTTTGCTAACTGGCGAACAGATTAGGGAAGGATGGTTAAGGCATATTAAAAAGGAAGAAGAGAACTTTTTATGGGTCTCGAACCAAACCGCATTGAGCCTTATGCAAGAAGGTGTAGTACCACCAATGACAGGAGACCCTACAATGAATCCTGATTATGATATGATCGATGCGCAATTGACCACTGAGATATTCGGTTTTTTTGCACCTACACGACCTGACGTAGCTTTGAAAATGGCGCATCTGCCTATACTGACCGTGGCTAGGGAAAATGCTGAGTGGATTTCAGAATTCAATGTGATCATGTATTCCCTTGCGCCTTTGGCAGATGAAAATAAATCAATCAAGGATAATCTAATGTGGATGGCCACTGAAGCGCGCAAACGACTTCCCACTATTTCGTATTCAGCAAAAATGTATGATTTTGTTTTAGAAAAATATCAAACGGGTGCGACTTGGGAAGAAGCCAGGGATGCACTCCATGAAAAATATCAAATTAAGCAGGAAGATGGGTATCTGTGGGCCACCAAAGATGGGGTATGCAATGGCTGTTTTGCTGCGGGGATCAATTTTGGGGCAAGTATCGTAAGCTTGTTATATGGGGAAGGCGATATCAAGGAAACCATCAAAATCGGTGCCTTGGCCGGTTGGGATTCTGATAACCCTACAGCTACCTGGGGCGGACTATTGGGTTTTATGTTGGGCAAGGAAGGTGTTGAAAAGGCCTTTGATAGAAAATTCGCAAATACGTTCAATATCCATAGGACCCGTGTTGGTTTTCCAAATAATGGTATCGATACGTTCGAGGACATGGCAAAGATGGGCATCTACGTAATAGATAGGGTAGTGCAAGAACAAATGAACGGCGGAGTAGATCTTGGGAAAGATGTTTGGTATGTTCCCAAAATGAACCTTGATATTGTACCCGGACAATAACCAAATCACCGCATATTTTAGCTAAAAAACAGTATTTCATCAGCTTTTAAATCCCCTTGAACTAATATTTAGTCTTGTCCCTAGGGATTAGCATGGCTTTTGTTGTTTTAGTAATATATAATGATAAAATAATATGATTATGAAGACAACATTACTTATAAAG
The DNA here is from genome assembly GCA_964532755.1 of uncultured Maribacter sp. GTDB lineage: Bacteria > Bacteroidota > Bacteroidia > Flavobacteriales > Flavobacteriaceae > Maribacter_A. The sequence continues at coordinate 3,993 of CAZHJO010000318.1, forward strand.
GAGATTTATTTAGAAGGATTTAGAAACTTGGGACATATTATCATCAAAAACTATTTCAAGGCTTTTGCATGGTTCAGTTTTGT
>CAZHJO010000319.1:0-4059 GCA_964532755.1 uncultured Maribacter sp.
TCCTGATTTCAATTTAGACAAAAGTTTATGTACGACTTCCAGAAGATTCGGGGTACAATTCAATCCCCCAAAATTACTATATACATAGTCAAATGTGCCTTCAACCTGGGATACATCTTCAAAGCTCTTTTGAATGAATGTAATTTCATTTTCCAACTTATGACTACGAATTTTCTCTTGTGCCATACGCACCATTTCCGGACTAATTTCCAAAGCGGTAACATTATAACCTGATTGCGCAAAGAACAAAGCATCTGTCCCCGTACCTGCATTTATTTCCAAAATATGATTATTAGTACGCAGTCCACTAAGTACTTCTTGACGAATGAGATGGCGCATATATTTTACAATGGGATTTGAATCGTAAATTTTATCGAATATCACCGACTGTTTTCCAAAGGCCTTGCTTACGTTAGCTTCGTTTTTCATTTATGATTTTGAATAAATAAATAGGGGGAAAGGGTACTTTATGAACATAGTAGTCCAACTATGGGATTTACTGAAACCTAACTCATTCAATTCGGGGGTGCTGTGATGAAAGTATTTTTTTGCCATTTCTGGTACTCCCAGCTGTTCATAATACAATTTGCTGCGATGCTTTGCTGTTGCTGAATCCTTAATGCCATTATAAATCGGACTATCATTTATCAATAGAATGCCCCCAGGCTTCAGAAGTGATTTAGCTATATTGATTATTTTCGAAAGATTCTTAAAATATTGAATAGATGCATTGAAGATAATTACCTCAAAAGACTCTTTATCAAAAAAAGAACTGTTGACCAAATCCAAATAGTAGAAACATGAACGTGCGTTGCCAAAGAGTTGGCTTGCTTGCTCTAGCTCTACTAAATTTACATCAATACCACTTAGCTGGCAATTAGTGAATTCCTTTGCCAAATTACCGATCAACCAACCATTGCCGCATCCAATATCCAATAGCGTTGTTGGTTTTTTCTTTTTCAATACAGAGAGCAACCTTTTATAACTATTACTGCGCAAATTCCATTCATGGTGATGTATGTGGTCAGCAGTAGTAAATGGCAATTTCAATACTTGATCATTGTTAAGTATTCTGCCCTCTAAAGATCGAACTTGAATGTAATAGGATTCACTCAAATTATCATCATTTGGATCGCTTGCCAATACCACGCCATTACGAATAGTAGGATCCATTAGGCCAACCATTTTAACTGGAATGTTTTAAAAAGAGCTCTAGGGGTCAAATATAGTACCCTTAGCACCTCCTTAAATTTTCTGAAAGTTGTATTTAGAGGGTTGGTAAGTATATGTTTTGCTGATCTAAGACCTTTTTCGATACCATATACAGCATGTGTATATTTATGCAATGCCCTATAAAAAGCTGGTTGATAGGTGTTTTGGAACATCATATCCAAGTCGTCTGAATCTATCCAATTAGATTTTTTTGCCAAATCACTTTTAACCTTATCATAGAATTTGGTCCCAGGAAGTGGATATGAAACGGATATTCCAAGGAAATCAGGAACCAGGTTTCTTATCATTCTGATCGTTAGCTTAATGTCCTCTTTGGTTTCACCCAAATAGCCATATTGAATGAAAAATCCAACCTTGACTCCTTTTTGTTTTAGTAATGTGGTTGAGGTACTTATTTGTTCTACTGTGATGCCTTTGTCCATAGCATCCAATACCTTCTGGGACCCTGACTCGGCACCAATCCAGGCTTCATTAAGTCCAGCATCGACGAGCGATTCAATGTTCTGTTCCTTAAGAAGTAAGTCTGCCCTTGACTGAATTTTAAATTTAATTTTAAGTTTCCTTCGTAGCAATTCATCTCTAAACTCCCGAACCCATCCTGGCTTTAAACCAAAAATATCATCGCACATCCAAAAGTGATCTACCTGGTGATGTTGTACATGCTGCTCTATCTCATTTACCACTTGAAAAGGGGATCTTGAATTATATCGTTTGCCGTAAATAGGCTTTGCGCACCAATTACACTTATATGGACAACCCCTGGTGGTAGCTATGTTAAGATAGAACACTTTGTTATGGGACTCCCAAACATCCCTATACTGATCAATATTAATAAGATCCCAGGCCGGCGGAGGCAATTGGTCCAAGTCGACCATAACAGGTCTTTTGGGTGTAATGGTTGTTTCATCTACCGATTTGAATGCGATACCCTTTATATTTTCTATCGTACTTCCTTCGGTTAATGTATTCACTAGGTCCAACAGCGTCATTTCTCCTTCTCCTTTTATCACTACGTCTGCACCATTATCAAGGTATTTTTCAAAATGATCGGTAGAATCTGAACTACAGGTAATTACAGTGACACCTTTCGCTTTTGCCAATTTTTGCATTCTAAATGCTGCCTCTCGCATGGTAGTAAGGCACATTTTGGTCAACCAATTAAAACCATCGTCGAAAACAACAAAATAATCTGGTTGAAATTGATCCAGAAGCGCTTCAAGGCCTGCTTCCGATTTTCTAAGTGCAACATCAAATAACGCTACTTCATACCCATTGTCTCGGAGATGTGCAGCCGCTGTGATGGTCATAAGTGGGGGGAAGGGTTCAGCATTTTCCCACTGCTTTGAATCATAACGATAATAATAGGAGTGACTAAACAGAACTTTTTTCATTAGCTTTTAATGTATATTTTTTAAAAATTTGTTCCATCTTTAAATCCTCTTTGCGAAAGTCTGAGATAGATATAAAGGATTCGCGATATGGGAAAAGTCTCTCTATCAACCTCGTTGAGTAGTAATTCTTGAAATTGTTTTTGAGTAATTCTTCGAATCTTCCTTTTATAACTTCTTGAAACCCACCACGTTTAGTTGATATTCGATGCAAATTAAATGTTTGATTAGGGTTAAAAGTTGTTTTAAGCTCTCTTATTCCTACCAATTTAAATTTCTTCAAACTTCTTAAACAACCAAAGAGCACAAAAAACACATAATTAAAGGGAACTAACATTTGCAAATAGAAAGGATTATCAACGATAAAACCGGTATTGCCTTTGATGCTATCTTTATCATAATAACTTTCAATCCATTCATTGCATGATATGAATTTATTGAGTACTCCTTTGTCGCAAATGGGACTCAAATTAACTAGCTCGGTGGCGGTATAAAAGTTTTTATTATAAATTTCTAAAAATGATTCTTCTGTGATGTAATTAAAACAATAGAAATGATTGCCCTTGAATAATCTAACCAGATTGGTAAAGATTCTTTCTAGTAATGCAAAACACCAGATGGTATTTTTGGAAGTTACTACAAATAAATCCAAGTCGATATGTTTTTCGTTGAAATCATTTGTAGGGTTTTCAGCTGCAATTGAGCCCGATATTCCAATAAATTTGATAAAAGGAATCTTTGCAAGTATACCCAATCCTCTTTGACCCTTTGCGATAATTTGCCTGGTTAGTTCAGATTTCCTCTTTTGATCATGAATGATTTCCTCTTTTGCGATACAAGCCAAGTAACCTTGTCTTTCAATTATTAGTCCTTCATTTTTGAGTTCAGCAAGAGCGGTGTTGAAAATTGGAAGGTTATCACTTCGGATTCCCATCCAAATCTTCAATGACTCCATGGGGACAGGAGCGTTGAACACATCTCTATAACACACATGTACGACAATCAACTCTTTAATTGATATTTTCATAGCGGTATTAAGTTAGTGAATTATTCAGATCATGGCCAAATTAAGCTGTCATAAGATTTGTCTTTTGTTGCCAAACCAATGCTAATCTTGAGCGGGCACTATTTAGGGAGGCCTGTAGTCCAAGAGTTATTAGAGTTGTAATAATTAAGAAAGTATAACAAACATCAGCTAAAACTCCATAGACATGTGGACAATTGCCAATGAGTTGGAAATCCAATGTTTTTGGAGAAATCAACAAACAATCCAAGCGCGGAATTAGCACTTTCAAATTTAGGTAATAACACATAAATCCGGCCCTGAAACAACCAAGCAAAGTGCTTGGAAAAAATGCAGAACTAAGCACGAAAGCGTGGTTGAATTTCTTTCCCCCTTCTTGTTTTAGGGAGCGTTTTTTTTGAAATGGGCGCAATG
>CAZHJO010000320.1:0-4049 GCA_964532755.1 uncultured Maribacter sp.
CGTTAAAAGGTCTTTCAGGCTGGGTAAAGGCCGCATTGGTAATTGTGGGTGCCAACGCCATAGCCGCACCCGCCAATGATGTTTTGCGAATAAAATTTCTTCTGTCGATGTTTTTCATGATTTACCTTTTAGTTAGAATGGCCGAGTATCCCCCTCCACTAGATAGATTTATTTTTACCTTGGTATTTTTATTCACGGTACTGGATGTTATTTTGTAATCTTGGGCATTTCGGGAGGCATTAATTCCATCCTTATAGGACAGCATTTCATATTGACCTTGTCCCAAGAATGAAAAATCCAATTCAAAGTTACGAGGAGTCCAATCGGTCATGGCACCAAGATACCAATTATCCCCTTTTTTTCTGGCAACAACAATATAATCTGAAACAGCTCCTTCAAGTACTACAGTTTCATCCCAAATGGTTGGTATTTTAGTTATAAAATCAACGGTTTCCTGCTCTTTATAATAAATGGTCGGCGATTCACATAACATTTGTACGGGAGCCTCGAATACTACATACATGGCAACTTGGTGGGCTCTTGTGCCAAAAGCCATGGGTCTTGTAAAAAGCGGGGCATAATTTGCGCCACCAGTTTCGTAATCAATTTTGTTCATATTGATCATAGCTCCCGGGGTAAAATCAATTGGACCAGCAGCCATACGCACGAATGGAAGCGTAACATTGTGCTCGGGTGTAATTGCCGAGCTCCATTTATTGTTCTCATTGCCCTTAACGCCTTCATAATTGATGATATTTGGCCACATACGTTCAACACCTGCAGGCTTAAAAGCCCCATGGTAATCAACCAATAGTTTATATTTTGCTGCTATTTCCGCTATCTTTTCATAAGAATGCACTACATATTGGTCGCTTCGTTGCATAAAATCTGTTTTAATCCCCACAGCGCCCCAGCTCGCATATAGTTGCAGAATCTTTTCGGGATTCTCATATAATGGTTTCCAAAGCACCCATAATATAATTTCCACATTTTTCGATTTGGCATATTTGATTAATCCTGGTACATCAATGTGTTCATTGTCCTCCAATATTTCCGTAGTCGATTTGGTCCATCCTTCATCTAGAATCACATATTCAATGCCATTTTTTGAGGCGAAATCAATAAAATATTTATAAGTTTCATCATTCACACCTGCTTTAAAATCCACACCATATATATTATTGGCATTATACCAGTCCCATGCAACCTGACCAGGTTTGATCCAATCAACGTTTGCAATCTTAGAGGGTTTAGAGAGCTGGGTAACCAAATTACTTTCTACAAATGTTCTATCATCGTCACTAATTATGAATACGCGCCATGGGTAGGAACGTTTGCCATTTACCTCCGCGATATAATCTGCTTCTTTTGTAATTATCTGATTGCGGTCCGGATTGGAAGCTTCATTAGGAATGGCTTCTAAGACATACTTGGGAAATGTTGCATTCATTGTGGTAGTGCCGCTTTTTTCAAGAAACATACCAGGGTAATTGTGCAATGAAGATTCTGTGAATAAAACCTTAGCTTTTTGCGTATCAAACATTACCGGGAGACTACAAAAATCACCAGTTTCAAATTCAGATAATCCTTTGTTTACATATTCCCGCTCATTATGGGAATACATTGATTCTTCCTGAGGAAAAAAGGAAGAGGTTCCCTCAGGAAAATCCAAGGTCATTTGTTCGTTCACAACCTGCTTTGTTTTAGCACTTTTATCGATAAATTGATAGGCCAAACCATCGTTGAATGCCCTGAATACCAGTTGGTAATTACCTCTAAAATTAAGCGTTAACTGATTGAAGTTGTTTGTTATGTTTGCATCTTTGTTCGGTATTTGAACTGCGATGTTTTCGGTTTTACTTTCAAAGTTCTTACTGCGTAGTTTTGGTGAGGCCCCAATAATCCTGCTATTGCCCAAATACATGGCTATTACTGCCTTTTCAATGATGTTTGTGCCCTTCAACCTGACACTCCAAGAAACTTTCTCCGAAAGGTCAATACCAATTTCCAACTGTTCATTTGGTGAACTTAATTTTAGTTCTTGGGCAATTGTCCAATTAAAGAATAAAAGCGGGACAACGATTGACAAAAGGAATTTGATCGATTTTAAATTGAACAGATTACTTAAAAAATTCACATTCATTTGGTCTTAAATTTTTGGATTTTATTTGTTTTCCAAAATGAATTGATCGAAAACCTATTGGATAGAATGGCAGCGTAGCGGTTGGGTTTGTAATTCATTTTGCGTAAAGTAGTTAATTGTACAATTTACGACAAAAGTGCCCAACTTTAAAATAGAAGTGTTTCTTTAATACCAGCGTACTATAGGGGAGGTAGAAAAAATAGTTATTCCTTCACATAATTGTCCAAACGATCAAAGGTGGAGCCCCAACCATTATAAAAGCCCATTTCCTCTTGTTGTTTACAATAGGCCGCTGTCTCATGGATTACTTTGAAGGTGAACTTAGTTTGTGTTCCCGATTCCTCAAAACGAACATGCAGTTCTACCCCCTCGGTCATTGGTTTAAAATCTGCCGAAGAAACGATCTTTTTGAATTCAACAATCTCTGAGTACACTCCCTCTGTGATAAACTCCCCACCATTTGGCATTTGCATTACATATTTCCAGTGGCCCCCTACTTTAAAATTATGTTCTAGAACCTTTGTTTCCATTCCTTTTGGTCCCCACCATTGGGCTATGTTTTCTGGTTGTGACCATGCTTCCCAAACTAATTTAAGTGGTGCGTTGAAAGTCCTTTCTATGGTTAAAGTGCGATTGTTCAAGTCGTTCATTATTTCTCTGTTTTGGATTGTAGTTTATTTAAGTATTGCTCAAGGGAATCTATTTTATCTTCCCAGAGAAATTTGTATTGTTCGATCCATAAAAATGCAGGAATTAGATTTTTGGGTTTTATTTGGCAATAGCGCTCACGACCTTTTTGATTGATTTCCACAATACCGCATTCACTGAGAATTCGAATGTGTTTGGAAATAGCTGGCCTGCTGACATCAAACTTTTCTGCGACCGCATTCACCGTGTGGGCTTCTTTCGCTAAAATTTGAATGATATCCCTTCGGACGGGATCCGCTATGGCCTGAAAAACATCTCTGCGCATATATTGAGTAACTAAGTGGTTACGAATATAAGTGTAATCATTCGGTTACGCAAATATTATTTAAAGTAAATATAATAGGCTGCAATCTCTTTGCAATGAGATAGCCCTATGTTCCTAAGCACATAGGGCTATTTATCTAAATTGTTCGCGTATGGATTGAATAACTATCTACCTATGGATCGTTTGGGTCCTGTCAGGTCCAACAGAAACAATTTTAATAGGTACTTCCAATTCTTTTTCCAAAAAGGCAATATAATCATTCAAGGTATCAGGGATTTGTTCGGCCTTGTTCATTTTGGTCAAATCCTGTGACCATCCTTTCATTTCGGTATAGATAGGCGAAACGTTTTCTGCCTCTATATTATAAGGTAGGTGGGAAATGGTCTCCCCTTTATAATTGTATGCCGTACAGACCTTAAGCTTTTTAAAGCCGCTAAGTACATCACCTTTCATCATCATAAGTTCAGTTACGCCATTTACTCGGACAGCATATTTCAACGCGACCAAATCTAGCCAACCACAACGCCTTGGTCTCCCCGTAGTCGCCCCGAATTCATTACCAACACGACCCATGGTCTCACCGTCCCCGTCAAAAAGTTCAGTGGGGAAAGGACCACTGCCCACACGGGTTGTATAGGCTTTGAATATGCCCTTTACATCCCCAATTTGGTTGGGTGCCACACCTAAGCCTGTACAAGCTCCTGCTGCAGTTGTATTACTGGAAGTGACAAACGGATAAGTACCAAAATCTATATCCAACAATGATCCTTGGGCACCTTCGGCCAATATCTTTTTACCTGCTTTTTGGGCCTGGTACAAATATTCCTCACTATCTATAAAGGTCAATGCTTTTAAGGCCTTAATCGAATTGAAAAACTCAGTTTCCAATTCTTCCAGATCATATTGGATATCAACATTATAAAAATCGATCAT
>CAZHJO010000321.1:0-4031 GCA_964532755.1 uncultured Maribacter sp.
TAATGCTTTGATTCCATTAAAGTGCTGATTGGCAAGAATCTCAGTTGGGGCCATCAAACAGGCTTGGTAACCATTATCAATGGCCAAAAGCATGGTCATCAAAGCTACGATGGTCTTTCCCGAGCCTACATCGCCCTGTAATAACCGGTTCATTTGGGCATTACTACCCAAATCGGCCCTAATTTCTTTGATGACCCGTTTTTGGGCATTGGTCAGTTCAAAAGGAAGGTGGTTCTTGTAAAAATCATTGAAAAGTAGGCCAACTTGGTCAAAGTTGAAGCCTTTGATTTTCTGCTTACGGAGCATCTTTTTCGAAATCAACTGGAGTTGAATGTAAAAAAGTTCTTCAAACTTCAATCGAAACTGGGCCTTGGCCAAATATTCCTGATTCTTTGGAAAGTGTATATTGAACAATGCCTCACTTTTTGAAATCAATTTAATTTCATGTAAAATACTGCCGGAGAGGGTCTCCATGAACTTTCCTTTAGTCTCTAAGAACAATTGCTGCAATAATTTATTTATGACGCGATTGGTAATACCACTATTCCCCAATTTTTCAGTGGATGGGTATACGGGTTGCATCTGTATCTTGATCCCTTGCTCGTGTTCGGTCAACAATTCCATTTCAGGATGGGGCATAGAGAATTTACCACTGTACCAATTGCATCGGCCGAAGATGACATAAGGAGTGTTGATTTTTAAGTTATCACGGATCCATTTTTGGCCCCGAAACCAGACCAATTCCATTTCTCCCGTTTCATCAACAAAGGTCGCGACCAAACGTTTCCCTCTTTTCTGTTCTACAGTTTTAATATGTATGATTTTCCCTATGATCTGCACATCGGCATTACTTCGCTGCAATTGCCCAATTTTGTAGTACTGGGTCTTATCTATATATCGGTTTGGGAAGAGATTTAGTAAGTCCTGGTACGTTGTAATACCCAACTCTGATTGCAATTTATTGGCCCGGTTTGGACCAACACCCTTTAAATAGGTAATGGGAGTCTGTAGATAATTGGCATTCATAGGATAAAAATAGGGGTTAAGTAAATGGGATGCAATACTGGTACAAAGTCATTTCGACTCCTTCGATAAATACTCAGGACAGGCTCCAGGAGAAATTGCATCCCGTGCTTTAATAAGCAACAGTTTTATCAGCGAGTGCGATTTCTAAGCCGTACCTCTTTCGAAATGACTTAATGTTCTTTCCCTAGATCAATAAAAACATCGTAATTTTAGGGTATGCTTCAACGATGTTTATATCTCCTATTACTTGTCGTTTCATCAGCACATATGTTCTCCCAACATCAAGATAGCGTTGATTTTACCCATGCTGATATCTCGGTTCAAATTCACCCTAAATCTAGAATATTAAAGGGGAAAGTAGTTTATGAATTTGAGGTTTTGGGTAGGGTGGATTCTGTTTTTTTAAACGCACGTAACATGGATTTTACCGCTGTTCGACTGAACAATAAGAAGGTAAGATTCAATAACGATGATCAAACGATTACTATTTATAAAAAGCTCAAAAAAGGGAAGACCTATGCAGTGACCCTTGCATACAATGCTAAGCCCAAACAGACGGTTTACTTTATAGATTGGCATGCTGAAATTATGGGTAATGAACAAATTTGGACTCAGGGTCAAGGGAAAAATACCAGTCATTGGCTGCCCAGTTTTGATGATATGACCGAAAAGGTGGAGTTTGATCTGAATATCACTTTTGACGCAACCTACGAAGTAATTGCGAATGGCAAGCTTCAGAAATTAAAAGAGACAGAGGGCCTTAAAACATGGTCCTTTGATATGCGCAATCCCATGAGCAGCTACCTTTTGGCATTTGCCATAGGCGAATATGATAAGCAAGAGTTGACTTCTGCAAGTGGTATCCCAATTGCAAATTATTATTATCCTTTTGACAGTCTAAAGGCCGAACCTACATATCGATACACCAAAGAGATTTTCGATTTTCTAGAAGGTGAAATAGGAGTACCTTATCCCTGGCAGAACTATAAACAACTTCCCGTCAAGGATTTTTTATATGCCGGGATGGAAAATACGGGTGCCACTATTTTCTCCGATGCATTTGTAGTTGATTCCATTGGCTTTGTTGACAAGAACTATGTGAACGTAAATGCCCATGAACTTGCCCACCAATGGTTCGGCAATCTAGTAACTCAGAAAGATGGAGACCATCATTGGCTTCATGAGGGTTTTGCTACCTTCTATGCCTATCTTGCCGAAAAAGAAATTCTTGGGGATGAACATTTCTATTGGAAACTGTATGATTCGGCAAAACAACTACATGAACTTTCAAAAAAAGGAAAGGGGGAGGCCCTGACCAATCCAAGGGCAAGTAGCCTAACGTTTTACGAAAAAGGAGCTTGGGCACTTGTAATGCTGCGGGAACAAGTCGGAAATGTTGCCTTTAAACAGGGAGTCAAGGGCTATTTAAAAAAACATCAATTTAAAAATGTAACCATTGATGATCTACTAGTTGAAATGGAAATGGAAAGTAATAAAGACCTAAGCGCCTTTAAAAGTCAGTGGTTGGTATCTGCAGAATTTCCATTCCAAAAGGCAAAGGAATATTTAATGGCAAATTCTACTTCTGTTGCCGCTTTCTTAGATTTAAAATGGGAATTAACGACTAGCCTTGAGGATAAGACCAGGAGCATACAAAAGTATTGGGACCTATCGGAAAACGAGGAACTTAAGGCACGGATGATTGCAAAGTATTATAAATCATTTTCACCTGAATTGATAAGGAAAGCCTTTGAAAGTAAGTCGATCAAAATCCGTCAGGCCTTGGCTCTCGCCTATGATAAGGTCCCAATAGAACTAAAATCTGACTATGAATCACTGCTTAATGACCGGAGTTATGTCACCTTGGAGCATGCCCTCTATAAACTTTGGATATCATTTCCCCAAGAAAGAGCTAACTATTTGAAGAAAACCAAGGATGTTATAGGACTGCCCAACAAAAATGTACGCCTGCTATGGTTGTTATTTGCGGCACTTACAAAGAATTATCACGATGATTTAAATGAAATTTATCTATCTGAGTTATTTGGTTATACTTCTCCACGTTTTTCCATGGAAACCCGACAAAGTGCTTTTGGAGTGATTGGCGAAGTCCTTAAGTTTTCGGATCAGAATCTTTTGGATTTACTCGATGCAACAGAACACCATTCATGGCAGTTCAGAAAATATGCGAGGGATTTGTTGGATGGGCTTTTAAAGGATGATGTACAAAAGAAACGTCTCCATGAGCTCGCAAAAGGACTAAATGATGACAATTTTCGTTATCTTAATACTAAATTGAATACGCAATGAGGGCGATGGTCATTTCAGGTGGTGGTAGCAAAGGAGCCTTTGCTGGTGGTGTCGCACAGTATTTAATGCAAGGCCTTGACTACAATTACGACCTTTTTTTGGGAACCTCTACTGGCAGCTTGTTGATTTCCCATTTGGCACTTCAAAAAATTGAAAAAATCAAAGAGGTTTACACCTCTGTAAACCAAGAAAGTATTTTTAGCAATTGCCCATTTGTGATTCAAAAAAAGCATGGTGTTGAGAGCATTGCCATAGACCATTGGAATGTACTTAAAAACTTCTATTATGGTAGTAAGACTTTTGGGGAAAGTAAAAACCTATTGAAGTTAATACGGAACACTTTGACCGAGGAGGAGTTCCATTCCTTAAAAAACGGCCCCAAAGATATTGTAGTTACGGTTTCAAACCTTTCCTTGAACCAAGTGGAGTATAAGTCTATCAACGATTTCACCTATGATGAATTCTGCGAATGGATTTGGATTTCGTGCAACTATACACCCTTTATGAGTTTAGTGAAGAAAAATGGTTGCGAGTATGCCGATGGCGGTTTAGGTTCCATGGTGCCTATCGAGGAGGCTATAAAACGGGGTGCAACCGAAATTGATGCTATTATCCTGCAGACGGAAACAACCCTTTTTAATAGAATGCCCTCAAAGAATGCATTTGCCTTACTGACCGCAATGTTCGCCTTTATG
>CAZHJO010000322.1:0-4025 GCA_964532755.1 uncultured Maribacter sp.
CCCGCTTTTGAAAGCGCATTGTGCAGTGGTGTTTCATTTGTTTTGTCATGAATGGCATTAACATCTGCTCCGTGATTGATCAGAAAATCACAAACTTTCCAATGTCCAAAGAATGCCGCATTTCCCAATTCATTATTAAGGTCAATGCTTTCCATTGTTCCACCGGATGCAATAATGGCTTGTAGGGCAGTTGTATCATTAAAATAGACTAGCCATTGAATGGGTTTTACCGCTCCTTTATAAAGCAATTCTTACCAATTATGCTCTTTCAGTAATTGAAAAATATAATCTGTTCGTCCACAGATTATAAGTCCCAATACTTTTTCAACTTTCATGGTTTTCTTCCAATGCGTCTATTGTTCTTCTACGAATTCCTTGAATTGCCTCATCCATTTATCTGCTGGTTTTCTATACATCCATGGAAATAGAATCGCCATAAGTTTTGGCATAAGCCAATTAATGCGCGTGTATTCAAATGCGTACTCATATCTTGTACTTTTCTCGTCCAATTCAATGAATTTACAGTTCATTGTATTATCCATATGTTTATGATGATAGAATGATTCAAACGAATCCGGTAATCGGTTGGCAATAATGGTTTCAGTCAACTCCATATCTCGACTACCAGATTTGTAGTACATCTTGGACACGGCTCCCTCCTTACCTTTTTCTCCACTTACTAGGACTTTCTTGATGAATCCGTCTTGGTATTCCCCAAGAAAGCTTGGATCGGCAAAATATTTTACGACTTCACTCCTTGGTTTAGCTATTTCTATTGAACCTTTGTGCTTCATATCATATTCATTAATCCCATTATTTACCAATATCGTAAAAAATTGCCAATGAAGCTACCATGCAAATTAGGTATGGTCGTTTTTAGAGCTTTTAAAGAAGTGGTTTTGGCCGTTTACTACAAAGCCTATTGTTCTTCCAGGTCCTGACCAATGCCTACTTCATGAAGTAAGTTAAAAATCAAACGGTATTCATTTTTATTGAATTCCCCATCAACATTGGCCATTTCATTCATCAGTTCGGAAAGTGCCTGCTTTTTTTCATAGGTCATGTCCTTGAGAATAGAAAGACATTCTTTGGCTGTTAATTTACGGGCCTCTTCTACCAACAAGCGATCGAAGTTCAAGGTATCCATTAATTGGGTCATAAAATCCATCTCCTCGGTATCCACCTTTCCATCTACATAAATCACCTCATCGACCGCTTTTACCAATGCCAATTTTTCTGCTAAATTAAATTCCATAGTGTTGCATTTAGACGGGTACTAAGGTAGCTAAAAATAGCAAAAAGGTTAGAATATGAACTAGAGTAATTCTATATGGTATAGCTATAGAATTTGACCTTTGGTCATCCAAGCAAACCGTTGGGTAAGGTTTGAGTCCTTTTCATTGCCAGATCCGAATTCCCTTAGGAAGGTTTTTGCCTTCCCTTGGTCAAAATTCCTTGGACTTGGTCTTTGTATATATTTGTAAACGATGTATATCAGGTAACTTTTGTGATGGAATAACTGGGTCAAGACTTTTTCACAAAAGGTATGCTAAAGGCTGGTCTCACTTTTTAAACCTGATAAAAGTCATAGTATTAGCTCAACGGCAGAGCTAGTTTTGCGCAATAATTTGTGGTATTACATCATAGATGTACAGTCCTTTAACCTTTTAATTACGGCACATGATCATAATCAGAAATGAAAGGTCGCTACGAATCAGTATGGTCCTATTGCGGCTGTTCATAGGGTGGCACTTTCTCTATGAAGGCATTATAAAATTATACAATCCCGATTGGACCTCATTTGGCTATCTCGCCTCGGCACAAGGCCCTTTTCGTCCCTTTTTTCTTTGGTTAACCACCGATGCACTAATCGGCATTGCCGATTGGGGAAATATGATTGCATTGACATTTGTTGGACTCACTCTACTGCTCGGTATTTTTGAAAAATGGGGAGCCCTTATAGGTGTATGTCTATTGGCCTTATATTATTTGGCCCATCCCTCTTTACCTTGGGTAACTCAACTTAATGTAGAAGGCAGTTATTGGTTCATCAATAAAAACCTAATAGAACTTATGGCCTGCGTGGTCATCTATCAAGTACCTACTTCACAGTTTTTTGGACTGCAACGTTTGTTCAATAAAAAAGAAGTACTAACCGAAGTATAAAGCAGATGAAATTTACCAGAAGAGACGCATTAAAAGGTTTAGGGGGAATTCCACTGATGGGGGCCATATGGTGGGCAGGAGCTGCAAGTACAGTGGCCAAGAAAAGAGAGCGTACCGCCATTTTGGAACAGCTGAATATTCAACCTTCACTGCCAGCTGCCGTACAAAGTGTGGGTGGCGAGCCTGTTCGCATAGGGATTATAGGATTTGGTATTCGTGGGGAGCAACTCTGTCGTGCCTTGGGTTTTGCCACCAATGAATGGATTGAGGAAATGCGCTTAGAGGCCGAAGAGAATCCCAAACACTCCGCTTTGACTGATTTTGAGACCCAAGATAAACTCAACGTGAAGCTCACCGGTATCTGCGATATTTTTGATTACCGTGCCAATAGGGCATTGATGTCGTTCAACACTGTTGACAACAAAATGGAACGTTTTCGTACCTATCAAGAGTTGATCCGTTCTGGAAAGGTTGATGCAGTGGTCATTGCCACTCCCGATCATTGGCACGCTCCAATGGCCATTGATGCTTTGGAGAACAATATTCATGTGTATCTTGAGAAGCCCATGACCCATACAGTCGAGGAAACCTACAGGTTGCGTGAAGCAGCTCGCAACTCAAAAGCTGTATTTCAGGTAGGGCACCAGCATAGACAAACCTTGAGTTTCCAGACGGCCAAGGACATCATTCAAAAGGGGACTATTGGGCACGTATCATTGATACAGACAAATACCAATCGTAACGATGACAATGGCGCCTGGATGTACGATATTCACCCTGAAGCGAGTCCTCAGACCATAGACTGGGACATGTTCCTTGGTTCTGCTCCAAAAATTCCTTTCAACACAAACCATTTCTTTAGATGGCGCAAATGGTGGGCCTATGGTTCCGGACTTTCGGGCGATTTGTTGTCCCATGATTATGACCGTTTAAACTGTGTATTGGAGATGGGGATTCCTGATTCCGTAATGACTTCAGGTGGTATTTATACCCATAGGGATGGTCGTACTGTACCCGACGTGCTTCAGGTGAATATGGAATATCCCAACTTCAGTACTGGGGGAAGTCAAAAGTCAGGTAAGGAAAAGGGTATGACCTTTGTGTATAGTGCTACCTTGGGAAACGGATTTAACCGCCCAACCGTACTTATGGGCCACGATGGTACCATGGAACTTGGTAACCGTTTAACGATTTGGCCCGATGGAAGATCAACACGCTACGCGGACATGATCGAAGCTGAAAGAATGAGTCCGGCAGTACCTATTTACCAGTACAATCCTGGAGCTTCAATGCCGGATGCGGTGGCATCGGCCACCTCACAATATTTTGCTGATAAAGGTCTGATGTGGACGTACATCAACGGGGTACGTGTAGATTCAACCTTCCTGCATATGCGTGAGTGGTTGAGCAGTGCGCGTAATGGCGGTAAGGTAAGTTGTGGTATAAAAGAGGGATTCGAAGAAGCCATTTCATCCCATATGGCCGGATTATCCTACAAATTAGGTAGACGCATTGAATGGGATCATGAACAGGAAATTTTAAAACCTATAGAAGATATTGACTTTGATACGGCGCTACTTGCTTCAATGTAGTAGCTTAGTTGTTTTTGTCATGATTTTTGTTGAATTAGTAATCAGCGGGCTTAAGGGCCCGCTGATTGGTTGATGCCATTGGGTTTTTTGGCGATAATACCTATTTTAATTTTAAGCATACCAACTACCGATTCCCTTCTTCAGATATGGAAATGAATAACACTTCTGTAACATAAAAAAGTGGTTGTTGGTGTCTCCAAGAAGGTATTTGCGGTTCGCACATGGTTTTTTTGGTAATAATCAAATAGAAAGGGCTACAAGGAGGTG
>CAZHJO010000323.1:0-4018 GCA_964532755.1 uncultured Maribacter sp.
GCTGAGTTTAATAAGGCTTATTTTACTGAAAAAGAGACTCGTTTTAGAGCTAAAGAACAAAGTGAGCTTAAATCAAAGAGCATCACTCAAAATATACTCATTAATAGCATTGATATCAAAATCGCCATTGACAAGAATACACCCCAACCCATCCCTACAAACCGATTTTCGCTCCATCAGCCCATAAACCGTGGCAGCGACTTCATCTTCATGAACTTCAACATCGGCAAGTTTTATCATGGGAACATTATGGTCATTGGCCGTGACCGCTTCAACACTACGCTGTGCTATGAACCTATTCGATGCCATGTTTTTAGCCGCGAAACCAGAAATAATAGTGAGTTTTGGATAATTGAGGATAACAATACCCACAATAATTACCAGTATTGGGAGAAGAATACGTTTAATAAATTTCATAGACTATTTTAAAAAGTCTCAAAGATAAATATTAGATTTATCGTAAATCCCTTCATTAATAATTTAACACCAAAAAAGTAACAATTTTAAACTATGGATGTCATAACAAGACCTTATATTTTTCTCCTGTTTTCTATTGTGCTTTTTTCTTGTTCTTCAAGTAAAAAACAGGAAGCTGTTTTATTATACGAAAACTATTGTGCCAGTTGCCATATTGCACCTGCTATTCAATCCTTACCCAAGCATTTGTGGAAAAATAACGTTTTACCCGAAATGGGGGCAAGAATGGGGATCAGGGATACGTCTTACAGTCCGTATAAAGGTCTGTCTTTCAATGAGCAGGAGGCGTGGATGAAAACAGGTATTTATACTTTGGCTCCAATAATAACGAAAGCAGAGTGGCGTTCATTAAAGGAATATATTATTCAAGAAGCACCGGAGTCCCTTGTAATGACCAAGGAGGAAATTACAAACAAGCGCTTACATGACTTTATTCCCACACCAATTTCATTTGAAGTTGTAACCGGTGCAAGGTACAGCTATTTAAGTGTCGACGGCAATAGTGGCCATATTGAACTTGGGGATATGAAAGGTAGATTGTCTCTCTATGACTTTATTCAGGATTCGTTGATTTTTAAAGGTGATTTTTCAAGACCTATAACCGCTTACCATAAAAAAAAGAATAAAGAATATATAACTGCAGTTGGTAATATTAACCCGTCCGAATTGGCATCGGGTAAAATATTCATTGTAAAAGGAAATGAAGTGAATGCAATACCGGAAATTTTTCATAGGCCCGTACAGACTGTTGTTGATGATTTAAATAAAGATGGAATTGATGAAATACTGGTAAGTGAGTTTGGACATCTCACAGGTAAACTTACATTATTGATCCAAAAAGACAGCCTTACTTTTGAAAGACGGGTCTTGTTGGCCCAACCTGGGGTAATACAGGTGGTGGTTAGGGATATGAATGGCGATGATAAACAGGACATTGTGGCCCTCTTTTCGCAAGGCGATGAGAGTATTACAATTTTTTTCCAGGAGAATGATTTAAATTTTAGAACGGAGAAAGTAATACGTTTTAGTCCAGTATATGGAAGTAGTTGGTTCGAATTGATCGACTTTGACAAGGATGGTGACGATGATATCATTACAGTTCATGGAGATAATGCAGATAAGACCTATATACCTAAACCCTATCACGGTATGCGATTGCATATCAATGATGGCAACAACCATTTTAAAGAAAAATATTTTTATCCTATGAATGGGGCTACAAGGGTGGTCTCAAGGGATTTTGATCAGGATGGTGATTATGATTTTGGCTTACTTTCTACTTTTCCGGACTACGAAAACAAAAACGAATATTCTTTTATTTATCTTGAGAATAAAAATGCGGCCGGATTTGTTTTTGAAGATTTTACTTTCAAGGAATCCAACTTTGCCAGATGGTTACTTATGGAGGCAGGTGATGTTGATGGCGATGGGGATGAGGATATTGTATTGAGTTCCTTTCCCTATGTTTTTACGCCTGTACCTGATGAAAGAACCAATTTTTGGAAAGAGAAAAGTACGGATATAATGGTATTGGAAAATCAATTAAACCAATAGTCATGAATGCCAAATTCAGCATCTTAATTATTGTCATCGTTTTGTTTTTGGGTTGCGAAGAAAACGACAAGCCAGATCCATATGTGTGGATTCCCATTGAAGTTACGGCCACGGCTTATAATTCATTTCGTTATCAAACATCTGATAGTCCCAATATCACGGCCTGGGGCGATACCTTGGTCCCAGGAATGAAATCAATTGCGGTTTCCAGGGATTTATTGGCCAAAGGACTGAAACATGGTACCATGGTACGAATTGATACTTTTCCCGATACCTTCTACATCAACGACAAAATGCATCGCAGATGGAATAATAGGATTGATATTTACATGGGAAAAGATAGAAAAATGGCCAAGGAATGGGGAAGAAGAAAAATCTGCATAGAATATGCGGTATTGAAAGAAAAAATGGACTCTTTGTGAAAGATTAATAATTAAGAATCACTATTCAATTATGGCTAAAAAGAAGTTTTGGACTACGGATAAAATTGTAGGCTTTACTGCCTTGTTTATTAGTATTCTTACACTTTATATTTTTATTAGACAGACCAATATTATTGAAACCCAAAGTCATCTATCGGTGATGCCATATTTATTATTGGAGATTACAGAAAATAATCATGGCAACACGTTTGAACTTGATTTGGAGAACTATGGTGTTGGCCCAGCCATTATAGAGAATGCCAGTATTCATTACAACGATTCCACATATAAATCGCAATTTCAGGAGTTCTTAAGAGCGCATGTTCAAGGAATGGATAGTGTTCAAATCTTGAATCATAGCACTCTTGAAGAAGGTAGGGCCATTCCTGCGGGGGGTTCAATAAATTTAATAACAGTAGGGGGTAGTGAGCAGAGCTACACAACATTTTTGCAGATTATGCAAGAGTTAAAACAGAAGAAAAATGGTTTTGACTTTGACATACAGTATAAATCAATCTATGAAGATCAATGGCAAATAACCCTCAATTCCCAGTCAAGTTCACCTAAAAAAATAAGATAGGATGCTTGATGTAATTTCTAACAAATACAAACTAAACTGCAAGTGAATGAAAAGATTGTTATTCCTTTTTGGAATTTCTTTGCTGACATCCTGTTCAACTTCAAAAAGAATAGTTGATAAACCCATAATATTCAACGAGGAACGAAAGGAATTGACTTTGCAGTACCTAAAAAATAGGTACGGCTTGGAACAGGATGTGCCGAAAATCATACCAAGAATGATAGTCCTACATTGGACGGCAATACCTACTTTTGAAGGTTCATTCGATGCCTTTCTAAATGTCAAATTACCCAATTGGAGACCTGATATTGCAAGTGTGAGCGGTCTAAATGTTTCAACCCATTTTTTGGTTGACCGGGATGGTACTATTTATAACCTCATGCCCGAAACTACAATGGGAAGGCATGTTATAGGTTTAAACCACTGCGCCATCGGTGTTGAGAATGTTGGAGGTACCAAAGATACTCCACTCACCAAGGCCCAATTAAAATCAAATATAGGATTAGTTCGATATTTGGCCAGAAAATATAATATTGAATACCTAATTGGCCATCATGAATATACCTTGTTTGAAGGTCATGATCTTTGGTTAGAGAAAGATGACGGCTATAGAACCAAAAAAACCGATCCAGGGGATGATTTTATGGCCAAGGTACGAGAAGCCACTAAAAAATTTGATTTTAAACCTATTCCTACAAAAAACAAGTAATATGAAGATGATAAAAATTATTCTTTTAGCAGTACTAATGTCAATTAATATGGGATTTTCACAAGATTCCGATATAACATCGAAACTATATGAGACCTACGAAAAGTACAAAGTACAGAAACTTGATAAACGAAGAATAAAATATCATGAGTTGCAACCCTTGATTGCAAAATATAATGCGGACCCAAGGTTCAGTGTCCGTAAAGTGGGAGAGTCAATTGAAGGGCGGAATTTGAGTTTGATTAGCATAGGTACAGGCAAGACCAATATATTATT
>CAZHJO010000324.1:0-4003 GCA_964532755.1 uncultured Maribacter sp.
GGATAAACGGTGCAATTTCAAGAGCGCAAAGGTACAAAATAAAATAGAAAAAGTTACTTGTTATGAATTTTTGATGATTCCTTAGGATGGTTATCCAGCCAATTACATTAACTAAAAGAATTAGCAAAATTGCTACATAAAATACAACTTTTGATCCAATTGCGATATAGGTTAGAATAACATTGGCCACAAACATAATCAAACCGCTGTAATTGAAATATGACAATTTCTTGAAAATTACCTCAGTTATCGTTTTTTCCGTTCCAAAGATGAAACCATTCCCCATTTGAAGGGCTAATTTGATAAATAGGAAAAGTATTATTGACCCCAAAATCAGTGGAAAACGTATAATTACGGAATTTTGCCCAGTTTCAAGTAATATGTCGCTACCAATAAATAAGAAAAGTGAAAGGTTGATGATTAGAAACAGACCGAAAAACAGATTAAACCAATTCAACAGCTTTTCTTTTTTATTGTACATGAAAATGTACTTATTGTTAAAAGGTAGAATGATGAAATTTAAGAACCTAGTGTAAAACACACCTTTAGCCAAGACCACAAATAGAAGGCTTAGAAAAATTAGAACAGTAATCCAATCTATCCCTACACTATTTCTAAGAATGGGTTCCATTTATTTTAATTTAAATGTTGCACTATTCAATCCATGCCGCAATCCATTTTCTGAGATTACAATTTTGAAATAGCCCGGCGATTTCATCTTTTTTGGTTTTGGTAACTTGAACGTAAAAAGAGTGGTATCATTTGATTTTAATTCGAGTATTTTATCATTCTTGGAAGATATCTCAATTGCCACGAGCTCCTTAAACTGTTTCGCTTCATTCAAAAAGGCTATGGCGAATTGTAATTTATTGAGGGTAATATCCTCGTTATATGGATTGTAAACTTTTAAGACTTGTTCTTTTTCGTTCAAGGTATAGATTTCTTTGTCTACTAAACATCTCAGCTTTCTAAAAGATTCAAAATCATCAATATAACGGCCATAGTAGATGCTACCATTTATTTTTGGAAAAGTAAATTCCTTGTTGTTAAGATATTTTGAAACGTACAGCACCCTCTTATGTTGAACTTGTTTTTCGGAATCATCTATTGAATATTGATTTTGCCTATAATTTATATTGTTCAATGAAAACGAAGTTTTTCCCGTGTAAAAAGCGTACATAGGTGCGTTGCGATATGAATTTTCAAAAACAACGGGATGGTCACCCGCTTTTGATTGTATTTGGGCCATCCATGCCTTATTGCCATGGGATTCATAAATAACCGGAAATAAAGGCTCATAAATAAGGCCAAATCGCAGAAATAGGATGACAGCAATATTGATAATTCCCAGTCTATAAAACCATTTTCGAAAACTTCCATTCTCTAGGATAAAATTGAACACAAGAATAGCGGCAGGTATGCAGATAACGATTATCCATTGTGTCTGTATCCTTCTGTTAAAACTAGAGATGAAAAAGAAAATTAGAATCCCATAGGTCAAAAATATAAGTGCTCTATTGAACAAGTCCTTTGACCGGGTCTTAAAGATTGCGTAGTAAATCAATGGAAATGTTAGTCCAAAGATGGCAACGAGATTAACCATGAACCCTAAGGTGTATTTCTTAAAGTTATAGGCAGCATTAGGTCGCTCATAAAGATGATATTTTATAGATACGAAATCATTCTCATACAGCCATAGAAAATGGGGTGAATAAAGCAATAGGGCTATGATAACCGCAACCCATGCATATTTATTAAGGATCAATTTCAAGTTGGATAATAACACAAAGAAAATCACCAATACCGCATGGTACTTACTGTACATGAGTGCAGCCATAACTATTCCCAAAACAATTGCCAAAAGAAAAGATGGAGATTTAACAAAATGTTTATAAACCAAAAGGAACATTGCAGTAAAGCAAAGTAAAGGAGTATCTGGCAAAGTGAAAAAACCATAAGCGTTGAGCAGTGTCATGGAAAAAACAAGCACAAAAAAATGTGATACGAATTTATCTTTCTTGGAATTATCAATAGATGACCATAAAAAAAGGAAAGTAGCTACGGAAAAAAGACAACTAATAAAGCGAACACCTAGTTCATTTTTGAAGAAAAGCCCACTGATTTTTATCATTATTGCGACCATGGGCGGGTGGTCAAAATAGCCCCAAGCTAATTTTTTGGCATAGTGCCAATAATAGGCCTCGTCGAAGATGAGTTCGGTAAAATAGGCCTGTAAAAGGTTTAGGACCAATATTGAACCTAAAAGGTATAAAAAAAGCCTGGGTAACTTCAATGACATTGCTGAATGTTGATTGGGCGCAAAATTACAAATTCTGCCCTTGATAGAAAGGTTTAAAAAAATGATAAATAGCGAGATCAAATTCTTCCAGAGCTATTAATACACTATTTTTGTGCAAATTCTATGAAGTCTATGTCAGGCAGTTTGGTCATTATACCCACCTACAATGAGATTGAAAACGTTGATGCCATCATTAGAGCTGTCTTTGATTTAAAGAAAGATTTTCACGTGCTTATTGTTGATGACAATTCTCCAGATGGTACCGCAGACCATGTGGCGATTATGCAGAAGGACTTTCCGGATCAATTGTTTTTGGAAGTTCGTAAAGAAAAGACGGGATTGGGTACAGCCTATATTCACGGATTTAAATGGGCGATTGCAAGAAAATATGACTACATTTTTGAGATGGATGCCGATTTCTCCCATAATCCAACAGACCTCTTACGTTTACAAAGGGCATGTGAAAATGGGGCCGATGTAGTTGTGGGATCTCGTTATAAGAAGGGTGTTAATGTGGTGAATTGGCCTTTATACAGGGTGTTATTGTCTTACGGGGCTTCGTTTTACGTAAAATTGATAACAGGTATGGGGGTACACGATCCCACTGCCGGATTCGTATGTTATAAAAGGCATGTGCTAGAAACTATTAATCTTGATTCCATTAGGTTTGTTGGCTATGCTTTCCAAATTGAAATGAAATTTAGGGCGCATCTAAAAAAATATAAGATAGAAGAAGTCTCAATTATTTTTAGGGATCGGGTCAAAGGTAAGTCCAAAATGAGTTCATCAATTCTAAGTGAAGCTATATTTGGAGTAATTAAAATGAAATTGAAAAGTATTTTCCAAAAAAATAAGTTCTGATTATGGGAAAGGTCTTGATCAAAAACGCCAATGTGGTCAATGAGAACAAAATATATGAAAGCGATATTTTACTCGATGATGAATTGATTGTCAGGATAGCCAAGGACATCAGTGGTGAAAAGGCCGAAGTAATTGATGTGCAAGGTGATTTTGTGCTACCTGGGATCATCGATGATCAGGTACATTTTAGGGAGCCCGGACTAACCCATAAAGGAAATATTGCTTCAGAAAGTAGGGCAGCTGTTGCCGGTGGTATTACAAGTTTTATGGAGCAGCCCAATACAAGTCCTCAAACAACAACAATTAAAAAATTAGAGGAGAAGTTTGCCCTTGCAGCAGCTTCTTCCTTTGCTAATTACTCATTTTTGTTCGGTGGCACCAATGATAATTTAGAGGAATTGAAACGTTTGGATAAGAATGCCTGTTCAGGTATCAAGTTGTTTCTAGGATCCTCTACTGGAAACATGTTGGTAGATGATGAAGTGGTTATCGAAAAGATCTTTAGAAATACCGAAATGGTTATTTCGGCGCATTGTGAGGATGAATCGACGATAAAAAATAATTTGGCAAAATATAAAGATCAATATGGCGATGACATTCCGATAAAGTACCATCCCTTAATACGAAGTGCCGAGGCCTGTTATCTATCTTCGTCAAAAGCGATTAAATTGGCCGAAAAAACGGGGGCACGATTTCATGTATTCCACTTGTCAACGGGTATTGAAACAGATTTATTCCGAAAAGACATTCCATTAGAACAAAAGAAAATAACCGCCGAGGTATGTATTCATCATCTGTGGTTTTCTGATAAGGACTATGATACAAAGGGTACGTTGATTAAGT
>CAZHJO010000325.1:0-3995 GCA_964532755.1 uncultured Maribacter sp.
ACCTCTTTTCGCACCATTTTTACCTTTAGAACGGTTGTCACATCCTCCAAGACCACTTCCACAGCATTCATCCCTAAATGACTGAATACCAAAACATCGCCGGCCTTTCCTTCAATTAAAAAAGCGCCATTATTATCAGTACTGACACCATTGGGTGAATTCTGTACTTTGACACTGGCATTTTGTAATGGATAAGCACCATAAGTTACCATACCCCTTATACTTTGCTTGGAATCCTGAGCAGAAATTGATATGAAAACAAGGTAGAAAAGAAACTTAAATAACGTCCTCATGTGTTGGTCGATTTGTTGTATTATCCCACAAAAATTGAGCCAAAATTTAATTTCCCTGATGTGATTTCACACGAGGGATCAACAATAGTTCTGTTTGCCTTCCATTTACATATCGGAAGCCATTTTCACCATAAAAACCGGCTTCCTCGAGCATAATACGAATATCTCGTTTCCACTCAGGAATAGTTATGGTTGTGTTCAATTCTATGGCATATACCGTATTGGGATTTAAAGGGTAATTATCACCATCATCTTTCATAACCCCGCCCTGGGCGTCCCACATACCGATTGTTGTACCCGCTGAGTGCCCGTAAAGTCCTAGAGGATGTGTGTAAATCGAGGGCCGAAGTCCAGCAGCTTTAGCAGCTTGCAATGCCCTTGCCAAAATCTGGTTCCCTGTTCTTCCTTTGACCATATTGGAAGTCAAGAAATCCTGAACCCTATTCCCGGCTTTTAATCCCTCCACGAGAAATGTTGGAGCTTCTCTCTCCTCCGATTTTAATACATAGGCCAATTCCTGACAATCAGTATTTAAGCGCAAATAGGTGATTCCAAAATCACAATGTAACAGATCTCCGGGTAGAATGACCATATCATCCGGTCTGCCCGAAAATGAGTACAAATGGCTTACCAGTTCTTCGCTGGAACGCTGTACATCAACAGTGGGATGAAACCAGGTCTCCAATCCCAAATCAGTGACTTTTTGACGCATCCACCATTCTACCGCTGTTGTTGTTGTTACTCCTGGCGTAATTATTTTTTCAGAAAATGCCTCGGCAATGATATCATGGGTGATATCAACGAGCTGATTGAAGATCACCATCTCGCGTTCGGTACGGGTCTCAATCCATCGAACGGCCAATTGCTCTGCAGAAACCACTTTTTTGTGGTATTTCTTCGGTAAGTTCAACATAAATTCATCATAATCGGTCTTATCGAGACCATCTGCAATATTGTGGTCCCTGGAAAAGTTTAATCCTATTTTGGTTGGATTGCGTTCTTCAATTAGCTGCATCAATCGTTTCCACTGATCTGGTTCCTTTTCCTTATCCCAAGCCGATACAATGTTTTCACCTACATCGTAACGAGCGACAGCCAACTTTTCGATGGTATTCTTGTCCTTATTTCTATAGAAAACCAAAATGGTACGTCTTCGGGCATTCAACCATGTTGATGGTAGCATGGTTCGGAGTACGGGATCCTCATTGTATTCCCGGGAAATGAGAATCCACATGTCAATATCCGTTTTATCCATGAGTTCTGGCAAAAGAATGTTGAATCTATCGGCAAGGATTTCATCTACTACCCTAGCACGTTCATTTTCGGGTAGAATCTGTTGGGAATATAAAGCAATTGAAAAGCTGCTAAATAAGAAGAAAACAAGTTTTTTCATAGGGCTGGTTTAGTCCATGAAATTACAAATTAATCGGGCACTAAAATGCCTTATTGGTTCAAAACTTGTTGAAGGTTTTTTTTTCTGGAAATCTTCCCATTTACGGTTTCGACAAAGCTTTCCAAAAACACTATGTCTTTCGGAACCTCATATTTTCCAAGTATTTTTAAAGATTTGATTTTATCCAATAGCTTTGGATCTTGGTTTTCTTTTTCAATCAATAAAACTACTTTCTGTCCCAAATGTTCATCTGGAATCCCTATGACAAAAAATCTGTTCTTCAAAATGGGCGACAGTTTACCTTCGATTTGTTCTGGAATCAATTTGACTCCTCCAGAATTAATGATATTATCATACCTGCCCAGCCAAATGAACTCTGTATCGGAAATTATATCCACCAAATCATTGGTGATTATCGGCGCAGGATTTACATCCGGAGCATTGATAACAAGGCAATTTCTTTCGTTCTTTTGAATCCTAATGTTTGGAAGGGTCTTGAAATGCTTCTCGACTCCACCAGAACTGACGGTTTTATCCAGATTTATCTTTTTTACAGCTATATGGGTTATGGTCTCCGTCATCCCATAGGTCTCATAAACACGGGTCCTAACATTTTGGATTTTATCTTTCAGGGAAGATGATATTTGAGCCCCACCTACGATAAGCGTTTTAATTCGATTGATCTCCGACAATGAATGCTCAAGTTGCAGAGGTACCATTGCACAGAAATCATATGATTTGGTACCCCCTAACAAAGGCGTCGATGAAGGCTCAACCAAATCCAATTCCAACCCTAAAACCATAGCCCTTAAAAGCATCATCTTACCCGCAATATAGCCCCCGGAAAGGCATAATAGTGCGGAATCACCTGCTTTCAAATTAAAAAAACTTCCTGTGGCCAAGGCTGAGTTGACCATATGCTGCTTTTCCAAAACTATAGTTTTGGGATTACCTGTAGACCCTGAGGTTTTTACTTGAATCGTTGGTTCCTTATCAATCCAATGCAGTAAAAAATCACCAAAATCCCGTTCATAGGCTTCTCCTTCCTTTATAAGGCTGTAGCTTATTTCTTCCAGATCATTGAACGAAACAGTTTCGCCATTAAATTTGAAATTGGGATGTACTTTTTTATGATTTTGTCGCATCGGTATTTTGAGCTAGATATACATCCTTGGTCATTACCTTTCCGGCTAAGCGGTCTTTCCAATTGGTCCAACCATATTTTTTCGAAAACACCCATAATAGAATTGGGTATACCACTAAAACAGGAATTAAAATATCCCAACCAAAAGTGGGTTCAGAGACATCTTTGTAAATAGAATTGGTTTGAAAAGCAGTCCAGTCTGCGGTGACCAATAAGGCCGCTGTCAGATTATTTGCCGCGTGAAAACCCAATGCAAGTTCTAGACCCTCGTCCATGAGTGTTAAAACCCCTAAAAAGAATCCGGTACCAATGTAGAAAACCATAATACCATATCCCATTTTTCCCACCTCGGGATTAGCCGCATGCATAATGCCAAAAAGAACCGAAGTTATTATCAGGGGTATCCACCTGTTCTTGACCATAATTCCTAGGCCTTGCATTAAATGACCTCTGAACATATACTCTTCAAAACTGGTCTGCAATGGTATCAAAATCACAGCCATCACCACTAAAATCAAAAATGGTATTGGTTTAAAATTAAAAACATAATCATCAGGCGACATCATTACATCCGCTAGGATCATTATAACCGTAATACCACCCCAAAGTCCGAAAGCGAACACAACGCGCTTTAAATCCACTTTTTTCCGGGAAGTAGTTAAAGAGGTGATAGACTGCCCATGAACCAGATAAACCCATCCAAGTATTATAAACAATCCAGCTACCAAAGGACCGATTGCTACTATAAAAAACACATTAAGCCCAAACGCATCGATAAAATTTTTCATCATTACGTCGACATCTTCAGGTGAATTTATGGTCATTATATAGTTCACTACCATCAAGGCGGAAAACCCTAAAATGGGTATCCAATATTTCCATAATCCAATATTGCCCTTGTATCCTTGTTCTATAAACATAAATCCTCTATTAAATTTGCCTTCCAACCTTGGCTGTTATCATTATAAATATATCCTTTTTTAACTTGTAACGGACAATCAAAATTATTTGTATAAAGGCCGCCGGTCCCCAATCCTTGGGGCATTGGGTTTCCAAGCGTAAACGTCCATTGGGTTATGGCGTTCAAACCAATATTGCTCTCAAGTGCACTGGTGACCCACCAGCCAATTCCGAGTTTATCCGCAATCCCCATACATTCTTAACT
>CAZHJO010000326.1:0-3991 GCA_964532755.1 uncultured Maribacter sp.
TTTCCAGTTTTATTTTCCATCAGTAAGTTTTGTCTAATTTTTCTAAAGAATTTTATCATTGGTTAACGATTTCTGATAATGAAGCACAACGGTCTCGGCTATGAGTAGTTGCGTGGTTTAGCGGTTAACTTTGCAAGTACACACCAAACTAAAAATCCGCGAGGATTTTCAAAAGTAGACGAGAACGAGCAATTACTTATAGCCATTGTTGTGGTGCGTTTTTATTTCTTTTTACTTCAAACGATTATCTAGATTAAATCACACTCATTAGGTGTCTAATATTATTTTTCATATAAAAGATTTGAATAAACGAAGTGTATTCGTTTTTAAATCTTTCATTATTTATTAGGTTTCCAAAGATTCTGTACTGTTCAATGAAAGCGGTCCAATTATTTTCTGTTTCCTTTGCAGCTTTATGTAATTCGTTTTTTTGCTCGTCAATAATTTCCAAAGGTTCTCCTTTATTATTCAGTCGTTTGTCGCTATAAAAACACCATGCAGCCAAGAGAAAAGTCCCATACTTAATACTTCCTCCTTTTTCTAAGTTTTCCGTCAACGTAGGAATCAAGAACTTGGGAAGTTTGGCCGAGCTTTCTGAGCAAATTCTGCTAACGCTATCCTTAATATTGGGATTGCTGAAACGAATTTCCAAGTTGTCTTTGTATTCCTTTATATCGATTCCTTCTATGGAACCCAAAATTGGAGTGACTTCCTTATCCATAAAGCCTCGCATAAACTTTGCAAACACTTCATCATGCATACATGCATCTATGGTTGGGTGCCCATGTATTGCCCCTGTAATACCCAATACAGAATGACCCGCATTCAACAATCGTATCTTCATTTTTTCATAGGGCGTAACATCGGGAACGAACTGTACTCCTACATTTTCAAGTTGCGGTCTACCATCTGAAAAATCGTCCTCAACAACCCATTGGATGAAAGGCTCACATACTACAGGCCATTTATCCTGCATATCATATTTATTTTTTAGATAGTCCATTATCTCCTCTGTGGTTACAGGAGTAATTCTGTCAACCATACTATTCGGAAAGCTGACTTTTTTCTCAATCCAACTAGCCAATTGAGGGTCTTGTTTTTTTGCGAAAGCCAATACCATTTTACGGGCGACATTTCCATTGTGCTGAATATTATCGCAGGACATGATTGTAAATGGTGGTAATCCGTTGGCTCGTCTTTTTTTAAGTGCTGCGGTCAAATAGGCGTAAACAGTTTTGGGTTCATTCGGATTTCTCAATTCATGTTGTATATCAGGATTTTCAAAATCGAACGCTCCGGTTGATGGATTAAAATTATATCCCCCTTCGGTGATGGTCAATGAAACAATTTTAGTGGTTTCGCTTGCCAATTTATCGATAACGGTTTGAGGGTCATCAACCGCCAATAGAAACTCCGTAATAGAACCGATGATTTCATTTTCAATATTCCCATTGGGGTGCTGGGTAACCAAGGTATAAAGACCATCCTGTTCTTTTAAGACATTGTACATGTTACGGTCTCCTTCTCGTAGACCTACACCACATATTGCCCAATTATTTGCATCATTTTTTTGCAGCAATCGATGAATGTAGAAGGCCTGATGCGAACGATGAAAACCACCAACCCCGATATGGACAATTCCTGTTGCTAATGATTTTCTGTCGTATTCAGGACAGGAAATTCGATTTGAAAGATTGTCTAGATTTTTCTGATTTAATTCCATCCTTATTTTTCTACAGATTAAGATTCAATTTTCACCTTGTTCCTTTTCATTGCCCAATACGCAGTAACGAAATAGGTAACCGTACAGATAAATCCATATACATAAAAGGTATCCCTGTTAACGAGATAATCCTTTTCCGTAGCGCTGCCAAACAACACCTTTGCTGCCAATATCAAAGTAATTGACAAAGCAGTCACCGCCACGACTTTTAATGCTTTTGTAAACAAAGAATTGTCCTTTGGAGGGGTTGGTTCTTCAGCAGCCAATTTTTCGTGGTACTCATCAACTAGTTCGTTGAACTCCTTTTCCTTGGCTTCTGCATCTGGATACGTTTTTTTGGCACCATAACGACCCGCTAAAAATGTGTATAAAACAATAGTGAAGAACCACGTTGGAATAAACAGATAATAGAAAGACATGACATCTAAAAAGTTTAGACCAAAACCGAATACCAAACCCAATCCCCAAGAAGCAACGGCGGGTATGCTGGTCAGATAGTCTTGATACTTTGACCAATAACGTGTATATCCGATTCTGGGAAACACTTGATGTTCAGAAAACACAATAGCTCCGACAGGAACCACCAATAGGCCTGCATAGGTCAACAAGGGAAGTATCTGGGAGAACACAAAGGGAAAACAAGCTATGATAACCATAGCAATTCCCACTACCATGGTGGTCTTTCGACGGGAGAAACTGGAAAATATGGCTTGTGCCGCCAATCCTGCACGATACAGATTGGTGATGGCCGTTGTCCATCCCGCCACAATAACAATCACAAATCCCGACCATCCTAATGCATAGTACGCCACATCGCCCGGGTCAAGCTCCACAATGGTCTTCCCTAAAATCACAGCAGCTCCAGCACCCATAATTCCCGCGGCAATCCAAGCAATATAATGACCAAATAGCATTCCCGTACTTGTTGCCAATCCGTAGGATTTCTTCTTTGCGAATCGCAATAAGGCCATATCAATCAAACCAAAATGTGTAATGGTATTTGCAGCCCATCCAAAACCTATAACCTCGACCAATCCTATACCGCTTTCCCCATCACTATTTATGCCCGTCCATATGGATAGATTCCCAATATCCACAAATTCAGACCAGCTACCAGGAAGCGGTTTCTCCAAAACACTTAACGAAAGGGCAGGGAGCAACACCAATGCACCACTGGTAAACATAGTAAACAGCCATGGTGCACATATCCCTGAAAAATCAGAAACGGCGTTAAAACCATAGATGGCGACGTAGACCACAACCATACCGACCAAGAACACAATTAATATGAACCAAAAGTTTGTAGGATACCAATTCAGCTGCGCAGGAATATCAAAGGCGAATCGCACTGCCGTTGCCGAGACCGTTACCATCGCCGCCGAAATAACCGTGAATATGAGGACATTGGCCCAATCATACAGATATGACATTTTCTTGCCTGCAATCTTTTTGAGATAGGTATAAAGGCTTAATCTGGTGTCAACTGCAATCGGAGAAGTAATCAGAGTCCAGCTTAATACGGCCAATATGTTTCCAATGAGCAAACCGATAACTATATCCATGGTCTTGGCACCCAGCGCAACAAAGGTGGCTCCTATGACAAACTCCGTTGCTGCCACATGTTCGGCCGCATAAAGTCCTGCAAAATGTGTCCAGTCGTGAAGTTTATGTCTTGGAACAGGAAGCTGTTCTTCTTGAATTTCTTTGAGTTGAGAAAATTCTGTTATTTCTTTCATTTACTTGGTTTAGTTTTGACGTAATGCACCACAACGGTTCGGCTATGATCTCGTTGTGGAATTTACGGCAGTAAATTCAGGCTGCGAAATCCAGCCGTTTAAAGGTAGGAAATTTCCGGTTTTCTAAAGGGGAAGACTGAATTATAGGTATTGTTGTACGCTGGCTTTTATTCATTTTTTAATTCAATTTCCGTTATTCTCGGTTTATCATATGCTAAAACAGTCAAACACCCATTAGTAGTAGCAATGAAGAATTCATTCAGTTCGTCGACTGCTCGACTTACATCTAAAATTCCGCTTTCAGTTACTTCTCCTGACTTCCAACCGCCTTTAATTATTCTAAAAAGGTGAAATCCGTTTTTAAAGTCCGACAAATCCCAATAACCTAAAAAATCACCTTCGTCTAGATAGCGGAACCCGTTAAATCCACCGAATTCATATTCAATTCCAATTTGTTTTTTCGAATTTTCCCAAGTCGAAATCGTTATTTTTAGTCCGAATTCAGTCCATTGGAAATCAATAATGTCGCTTT
>CAZHJO010000327.1:0-3967 GCA_964532755.1 uncultured Maribacter sp.
AGCCATTATTCTGAAATAAACATGGTCGTCATCTACTTCAAGAATTTCCTTTCCTTTTATATTTATATAGAGCACTAATGCTTCAATGTCCTTGGTGATGAGCATATTACTGCCACCACTGATTATGAACTTGTCGGGATAATCATTGCGTTGTAAAGCTTTTCGAAGCTTGGTAACACTTGTGATTTCGTAGAAGAATTTCGCTTTTGCATCTATGCCAAAAGTATTGTACTTTTTTAGGGATATGTTTTTTTCAATTCCCATTAACCTTTATAAGTTTTTAGCGCTTCACTTAAAATGGTAACAGCTCTTTTAAGACGTTCCTTATCTAGGACATAAGCGATTCGTATTTGATTTTTCCCTAAGCCTTTAGAAGCGTAGAAACCAGAGGCAGGAGCAACCATAACGGTTTCACCGTTCACCCTGAATTCCTCCAATAACCACTGTGCAAAATCATCGGAATTAACTACAGGCAATTCGGCAATACAATAAAAAGCACCTTGGGGATGACCAATTTTAACGCCTTCAATCTTTTCAAGCTCTGCCATAAGTATATTTCTTCGTTCAACATACTCCTCCTTAACATCATCAAAGTAGCTCTGAGGAGTGTCTAGTGCTGCTTCACTCGCAATTTGGGCATAAGTCGGTGGGGATAATCTGGCCTGTGCAAATTTGATTGCCGTTTTAATGATTTCTTTATTTTTTGAGACCAAACAGCCGATTCTGGCACCACACATACTATACCGTTTAGAAACGGAATCCACAATTATGGCATGTTGGTCTAATCCACTTTCCTGTAAGATAGAGTAATGTACTTTGCCGTCATAAGTAAACTCCCGATATACTTCATCTGCAACGAGGAATAAATTATGTTTCTTGACTATTGCAGCTAATTTTTGAATTTCGTCCTTGCTATATAAATAACCCGTGGGATTGCCTGGATTACAAATGAGAATTGCCTTTGTTTTTGCAGTTATCAGCTTCTCGAATTCCTCAATAGGAGGTAAGGCGAAATTATCATCGATTTGTGATACCACGGGTACAACATTGATTCCCATGGCAGTAGCAAATCCGTTGTAATTTGCATAAAACGGTTCTGGAATAATAATCTCATCAGCGGTATCCGCGATACTTCCCATAGTAAAGGAAAGGGCCTCTGAACCGCCAGTAGTGACAATAATATCCTGGGCGCTAACTCGAATGTCATTCTTGGCATAATATGCGGCCAATTTTTCACGATAAACCTCCGAGCCTTCAGTTCGACCATATTCCAAAACCGAAAGCGTATTATTTCTTACGGCATCCAATGCTATTTGGGGGGTCTTAATGTCTGGTTGGCCAATATTCAAATGAATCACTTTTGCACCTTCTTTTTTTGCTTTTTCTGCATAAGGTACCAATTTGCGAATGGGAGACTCGGGCATTAAAAGCCCTTTATTCGATATAGATGGCATAAACTCTAAATTTTAAACAAAAATGAGAAATCATTATGGAGAATACAACCCAACCCAGGATTATTTAATGTGTTGAAAATATGTTAAATAACGGGGATTTGAAGCGGATTTTGCGTATCTTAAGAGGTACAATTCAGTAATAAAGGGAATATTGAGAGGATTTAAGGTCATATTGTGGTCATTGTTGATGTGTCTTCCAATTTTGGGAATGTCACAGCGCTATGAATTACCCCAGGGCCAGAAATATCAAAAAATCAAATTTCAGCTTATAAATAACTTGATTATCGTTCCTGTTGAAGTGAATGGCAGCAAATTATCGTTTGTTTTGGATTCAGGAGTTAACAAGCCTATATTATTTAATCTTACAGATCAGGATTCATTACAAATAAATAATGTTTCAGAAATCACAATAAGGGGTTTGGGCGAAGGCGAACCGATAAAGGCATTGAGTTCAGATGGGAATACGTTTCGATTAAAGAATATAGGGAACAAGGACCAACTGCTATATGTGATTATGGACAGAAGCTTGAACTTTTCTACAAGTTTAGGTATCCCGGTACACGGAATTATTGGATATGACCTGTTCAGGGATTTCGTGGTTGATATTAACTATACCAAAAGGATCATTAAGTTTTATGATCCGGATACGTATGTGTACAAAAGCGATAAAAAAAGGGAGACTTTGCCGCTATCGATTGTAAAGAGAAAGGCCTATGTAGACGCCAATGTATTTATTGATGATGTAGATAATTTGCCTGTTCGCTTATTGGTTGATACTGGAAGTAGTGATGCAATCTGGCTTTTTGAAGATGACCATATCGGGATTCCCGATCAAAATTATGAGGATTTCCTTGGTAAGGGTTTAAGTGGGGATATATTTGGTAGGCGAACAAAGGTTAATAGTATAAAACTGGGAAGTTTTGCACTGAGGGATGCAAAAGCAGCATTTCCGGACAAGGAATCATTTGGTTCTGTAAAGAATCTAGGGAATAGAAATGGAAGTGTAGGAGGTGAGGTTTTAAAGCGGTTCAACATTATTTTTGATTATCACAA
This sequence comes from uncultured Maribacter sp., assembly GCA_964532755.1. Classification (GTDB taxonomy): domain Bacteria; phylum Bacteroidota; class Bacteroidia; order Flavobacteriales; family Flavobacteriaceae; genus Maribacter_A. The sequence continues at coordinate 2,508 of CAZHJO010000327.1, forward strand.
TCAAAAAATCACCTTAAGGAAGAACGGGATGTACAAAAATCCGTTTCACTACAATTTAAGTGGAATTACGTTGCAGCACGATGGGGTCAGGTATGTTTCAGAACGAATAACCAACGGTAATGGTGTTGTAAGGGAAGATAAGAGTTCATTTGGCAATGTCCAAATTCTATTTGAAAACAGTACTCGATTGAGCTTGGTTCCTGAAATTGTGGTTTCAGGTATTAGAGCTGGTAGCCCTGCCGAAACTGCAGGACTTAGAGAAGGGGATGTAATACTTGCTGTGAACGGTAAAAGCATCCACAAATATAAGATTCAGGAAATAATGCAAATGCTCGATGAGAAAGAGGGCAAAAAGATTCGGGTACTTATTGAAAGATATAATCGAGATCTACTTTTTTCCTTTGTTCTTGAAGAATTATTCAAAGAAAAAAAGCCCTGACAATGTAAATGTCAGGGCTTTTAAATTATTTTAATCAATACTCTATTTTGTTCCTTCCGCTAATACTTCCCCTTTGATCTTCAATACCTTAGTTGGGGTATCGGCATTCGAAATAACAGTAACGGCTTTGCGAATAGGACCTACTCTGTTCGTATCATATTTAACCTGGATTTCACCGGATTTACCAGGTAAAATCGGACCTTCAGGTTTTTTTGGGATCGTACATCCACAACTAGAACTTACTTTGCTGATAATCAAAGGCGCATCACCGGTATTTGTAAATTCAAATACGCGGATACCATCACTGCCTTTGGCTATTTCACCATAGTCAACAGTTTCAGCCTTAAATTCTATTTTCGCCGCTGTATCCTGAGCGGTTAGGTTAAATCCTAATAGTCCTACAAATAATACAAGTACTATTTTTTTCATCATTTTTTAGTTTTGGGTGAACCTCAAATGTAAATCTTTTTAGATGAACGTCCAAAATTCTTTTGTTATGTAATAACGTTACTTATTTTTGTTTCGTATTTATAATTGGGCAAAAAACCCTTCCAAAATGATAATTTAACATATCTTTCCGGTCGCATTCTTACGCACCGTTTTACACTGTTTCAAAAACTGTTCCAAAAAATGGATATCCCATCAAAATATGAGCCTCAAAAGGTAGAAAATCATTGGTATGACTACTGGATGAAGCATAACTACTTTCATTCCAATCCTGATAACAGGGAACCTTATACGATAGTAATACCACCTCCAAATGTAACGGGTATATTGCATATGGGGCATATGTTGAACAACACCATCCAGGATGTTTTGATCCGTAAAGCGCGTCTAATGGGGAAAAATGCCTGTTGGGTCCCGGGTACTGACCACGCTTCAATTGCTACTGAAGCCAAGGTTGTGGCCAAGTTACGGCAAGAGGGGCTACATAAGTCTGATTTATCACGGGAGGAGTTTTTAAAGCATGCATGGGATTGGACCCATGAATATGGGGGAGTAATACTTGAACAGCTTAAAA
>CAZHJO010000328.1:0-3938 GCA_964532755.1 uncultured Maribacter sp.
GACATAAACTTCAGTAAAACTAGGATGGCCGACACAAAGTTTGAAGATGTTGAGGATTAGTTAGTGGTTCATAGTTTTAGTTAGTTTAGTTAAAAGGGATGCAAATGCATCCCTTTTTTATTGGAGACGATTAAAATGTTTAATAAAAATATCGAAAAGATAAACAAGAATTAAGATATTTTTAACAGTAGTTGCATATGCAACTAATTTGTTTTATTGTAGTTTCGCTCTGTGAAATTTGTAGAAGAGCATATCGATTTTGAAAATTCAATTGGTCCTTGGTTAGGTAAAACCTCAAAAATTGTGGATTATTATTTGCATGAGCTGCTTCTAAAACAAGGTTTGAACCTTAGCAAGGAGCAAATGATTACGCTAAAGAAGTTGCATGATAAGGATGGGTTGAATCAAAATGAATTGGCATTCCTCACGTTTCGGGATAAATCCTCATTGGCGCGATTACTCTCGAAAATGGAAAAGAAAAATTATATCAAAAGAAAGCAGAGTAAAGAGGATAAGCGCATAAATGAGGTGTTTTTGACCAACAAAGGAAGAGCGGTTTTTAACCAATCGAAGCCAGCCATAAGAAAGTTCATGACTACAATGGAGCAAAATATCACTTCAGAAGAACGAAAACACATGATTAAGATCTTAAAAAAAATACAATTTAATTTCACGCAGGAAGAAGTAGCATTATAACCAACATTATGAGAAAGATAATTTTAAGCGTTTTAGGTGTTTTGATAATTGTGGCCTCTGTCTTTGTAGCAAAAATGATAATTGACAGTAAGACCAATTCACGACCCCAGGTTGAAAAAGTGGTCAAGACCGTTTTCGCTGAGCAAATACAAAATGGAAAGATTCCCATAGTCGTTCCGGCAAATGGAAATTTAAAAGCTAAGAACCGTTTAGAGCTCTATTCAGAAGTACAAGGCGTTTTTAGAGGAGGCAATAAACTATTTCGCCCAGGTCAAAAGTATAGAAAGGGTGAAACTATCATTCGAATAGATGCCAGTGAATATAGGGCGAATGTACAATCGGCCAAGAGTAATCTGTACAATCAATTGACCTCTATAATGCCCGACCTTAGATTGGATTATCCTGATATCTATCCCAAATGGCAGGCCTATCTTTCAGGATTTGATATGGGGAAGACCACACCGGCCTTACCTGAAATGACCTCCGAAAAGGAAAAATTCTTTATTTCAGGACGAGGTATTTTGACAACCTATTATAACGTTAAGAATATGGAACAAAGGCTTTCAAAATATAGAATTTCAGCTCCTTTTACTGGAATTTTGACTGATGCCTTGGTTACTGAGGGTACACTGATAAGAGCTGGTCAAAAATTGGGCGAATTTATTAATACAGGTGTTTATGAGCTTGAAGTCTCGATCAGCAAGGATTTTAGTGATTTACTTAAGATAGGGGAGCAGGTAGCTTTGACGAATCTTGACAAGACCAAGAACTATGTGGGTAGGGTTACCCGAATCAATGGGAATGTGGATTTGGCCACCCAGACAATCAGGGCATTTATTGAAGTTAAGGACGGTAACTTAAGGGAAGGGATGTACCTAGAGGCGAATCTGAATGCGAAAGAAGAAACCAATGCCATCGAAATTGATCGGAACCTATTGTTGGAAAACAACCGGATTTTCATTGTTCGTGATTCCATTTTAGATATAATCGATGTAAATCCCGTTTATTTTTCAGATACAAAAGTGGTGTTGAAGGAGATTCCCGATGGAACCACAATTTTAAGCAAGCCATTGATGGGCGCGTATACCGGAATGTTAGTCAGGAAATATCAAGGAATAGACGATGTTGAATCAATAAAATCGGCAAAGTAATGAGGAATGTGATCGCGTATTTCATTAAGTACCACGTAGCTGTAAATGTAATTATTATAGCTTTCGCCATCTTTGGTATTATGGGGGCACTTTCGCTTAAATCTTCATTTTTCCCATTAACCGATTCCAAGAATGTCTTCATAAATATTACATATCCTGGGGCTTCACCTCAAGAGGTAGAGGAAGGTATTGTGTTGAAAATCGAAGACAACCTCAAAGGTTTGGAGGGGGTTGATCGCGTTACTTCAACCTCAAGGGAGAACAGTGGAAGTATTAATGTTGAGATAGAGAAAGGAAGGGACATAGATTTTATGCTGTTACAGGTTAAAAACGCGGTTGATCGCGTGCCAACCTTTCCTACAGGGATGGAGCCCTTGATCGTGTCAAAACTTGAGGCTATACGACAGACCATCAGTTTTGCCATAAGTGGTGAAAATGTGCCCTTGGCAACCTTGAAGCAGATTGGTAGGCAAATAGAAAATGATATAAGGGCCATTGATGGGATATCACAAATTACGATATCAGGATACCCCCTAGAGGAAATTGAGATTGCAGTCAACGAGAATAATCTTTTAGCCTATAATCTTTCGTTTAATGAAGTAGCGCAAGCTGTTGGTAATGCAAATATTTTGGTAACGGGAGGTAATATTAAAACAAGTGCCGAGGAATACTTGATTCGTGCAAATAATAGGTCTTATTACGGGAGCGAACTATCAAATGTAATTGTTAAGGCAGATCCCAATGGACAAACAATTCGACTTAAAGACGTAGCGATTATACGCGATCGATTTTCGGAATCCCCCAATGCCTCTTTTTTTAATGGCAACATGTCCGTGAGCACGACAATTACAAGTACGAATACGGAAGATTTGATTGGTTCAGCACAAAAGGTGAAGGACTATGTTGTCGAGTTCAATCAAAAGTACAATAATGTACAGTTGAGTGTGGTCAGTGATCTATCTAAGACACTTACACAAAGAACAGAATTACTGACGGAGAATGCAATGATGGGTATGGCATTGGTGTTGCTTTTTCTTTCGCTCTTTTTGAATACTAGATTGGCTTTTTGGGTTGCTTTTGGCCTACCGATTGCGTTTTTGGGAATGTTCGTTTTTGCAGGTTTCTTCGATGTTACCATCAATGTGCTGTCGCTATTCGGGATGATTATTGTAATCGGTATTCTCGTTGATGACGGAATTGTAATTGCAGAGAACATATATCAGCACTATGAGAAAGGGAAGTCTCCTATCCAAGCTGCTATTGATGGCACTATGGAGGTGATTCCCCCTATAGTCTCGGCGATTATTACAACGATTTTGGCTTTCTCTATCTTCTTGTTCTTGGATGGCAGGATCGGTGAGTTCTTTGGTGAAGTTTCGGTCATCGTAATCTTGACGCTTGCGGTTTCGCTAGTTGAAGCATTAATAATTCTACCTGCGCATTTGGCTCACTCCAAGGCGCTTCAGCCTGTTGATAAAAAAGAGAAGACTGGTGTTGCCGCCGCTTTTGCCAAACTAAGGGCCATTAACCAAGCTGGCGATAATTTTATGAAATGGATGCGGGACAATATGTATAGCCCTACCCTGAAGTTTGCCCTAAAATATAAGATGTTGACCTTCGGGATTTTCGCGATGCTCTTGATATTGACTTTTGGCTCGATCGGCGGGGGTATTATCAGAACTTCATTCTTTCCACGCATAGCGAGTGACAGGGTTCAAGTAGAGTTATTGATGCCTAATGGAACAAACGAAAAAGTAACGGATTCCATAATTTCATTGATTGAGGAAAAGGCGGAAATTGTCAATACGGAACTTACAGAGGAATACTTGAAAGGAACGGATAAGGTTCTTTTTGAAAATGTGATTCGAAGAGTGGGTCCTGGATCGTCAGCGGCTACATTGACGATTAACTTGTTACCGGGGGAAGAAAGACCAGATGCCATTCGCTCTAGTTTGGTCACGAATCGATTAAGGGAATTGGTGGGTCCGGTAATCGGGGTCGAGAGTTTAATTTACGGTTCAGGAGGTAATTTTGGCGGAGATCCTGTTTCGGTTTCCCTTTTAGGGAATAATATTGCCGAATTAAAGGCTG
>CAZHJO010000329.1:0-3922 GCA_964532755.1 uncultured Maribacter sp.
AAAAACACCAACCAAGATCAAAGAGGTTACCGTCTATCTAAGTGGTGCCCAAATTACACGGACCGCCACTCTTCAATTAAGGCCTGGCACTAACGAATACATCTTTAATGGACTTTCCCCAAAAATAGATGAAAGTAGCATACAGATTTCAGGATTGCAATCGGTATCCCTATTATCCTTAGCATACAATATTGATTATTTATCGGCTATTGAAGATAGTCCAGAGGTACGATCCATAGCGTCTGATCTATCAGAAATTAATCATAAGATATCGTTATTTGAAAACCTCATTTTTGGTCTGGAAGAGGAATTGAGGATTATCAACAGCAATCGATTGGTTAGCGGTGAATCCCAAGATCTTGACTTGACAAAGCTAAAGGAAATAAGTACGTATTACCGACAACGTACTACGGCCATTAAGAACGAAATATTCGGTACCAGTCTTGAAATCAGTGAATTTAAACTACAGCTTAATGCCTTACAGAACCAACTATCCGAAGTAAGCAATGCCCCAAGTAGGGAGCAAGGGGAATTGCGCATAAAGTTTGACGCATCAGTAGCTAGTAATCTAGCATTGTTGATTACATATACGGTCCAGGATGCAGGATGGATACCGACCTATGATATCAAGTCCAAGAAGATGAATGATCCTTTAAAGATCAACTACAAGGCCCATGTGTACCAGAATACGGGTGTTGATTGGAACAATGCTAAAATAAATCTATCCTCAGGCAGCCCATCTTTAAACGTATCCAAGCCCAATCTTTCATCTAAATACCTGGATTTTGTGAGCAGCTACTCCAAGCGCTATGACAATCCTGCCAAAAAGCAGAAATACTATCATAACCCGACCATTAAAAGCGTGGTTGGACAAGTTACTGACGCGTCGGGCCTACCGTTACCCGGTGTGAATATTGTTGAAAAAGGCACATCAAATGGTACTACAACCGACTTTGATGGTAATTATTCCTTGAAAGTACAGCATGGCAAGGAATTGGTCTATTCTTATATCGGATTTATGTCCAGGAAATTACCTGTTTACGCTACGGTAATGAATTTGCAACTACAAGAAGATGCCCAGCGATTAGAAGAAGTCGTTGTGTCTGCCTACGGTACAAAAAGATCAAGTACCGCTGGATACAAAGTAACATCCGTTAACGCAGAAAACCTGTTACATGGGAAAGTTGCTGGCGTACAGGTTAGGGGTACTACGGGTATTCGTGGAAATTCAAGACCTCCAGAAGCAAAACTTCCATTATATATCATTGATGGAGTACCGGTCCTTGAATTTGCCGAAGGGGATTTGGATGAAAATGAGATACAGTCCATAGAAACATTAAAAGGTGATAGCGCGATTGACCTCTATGGGAGTCGAGGAAACAATGGAGTCATCGTCATTACGACTAGAAAAAGTAGGCTAAAAGAAGGAGTTAACTCAAAATTCATCATTAATAAACCCTATACGGTTATCTCAAATGGCGATATCACTGCCATTGAGTTGAATGCTTTTCAAATGGATGCCCAATACGAGCATTTCGCCGCACCTATAATCAATGAAAATGTATTCATGACCGCTACAATCAAAGACTGGGAAGAGCACAACTTATTGCCTGGCGAAGCCAATATCTACTTTGAGGGTACATTTGCAGGAAAAACCACCATTGACCCGTATACAACAAAGACAGCAATGACACTCTCCTTGGGTATAGATCCCAATATCACGGTCCTTCGTAAGCAAAACAAGAATTTCAAAAGCAAATCCTTCACAGGTAGTAATCGTATCCTCGACCGTACCTATGAGTTGGTTGTGAAGAACAACAAATCGGTTCCCATACGTCTAAGACTTATGGATCGGGTGCCCTTATCCCAAAACAAGGAAATAAAAGTGGATGATGTTGAAACCTATAATGCCATTTATGACAAGAAAAAAGGATTTTTAACATGGAATCTTAAGCTTACTCCCAAAGAAAATAAAACTGAAATGTTTTCATTTCAAGTTAAATATCCGAAGTTCAAGACCGTTTCACTTTAAGGTGTTCATATAATGATCATATAATGCATAAAATTCAGCGATAATCCAGTAGTTTTGCAAAGTATAATTTAGGATTCATTTCAATTATTTTTATGAATCCCACTACTTTGGAAAATGGAACGATTGTCACATAGAATATATGATTATCTAATAGCTGCCGGATTATCCGAGGAATGGGCAGAGAACATTAACATGCTCATTCTGTTGGTCGGCGTGGTGTTGTTGCTATTGTTACTCGATTTTGTTTTGCGCAAAATTATCGTTGGAATATTTACGCGTTTATCGAGTTCCTCAAAAACGCATTTCGATGATTTGCTAGTAAAGAACAAGGCTCCACGAAATATCGCGCATATTATTCCGGTGATATTGGCGTACCAAGCGGTACCTGCTATTTTTCGCGATTTTCCTACGGCTGAAAATATCATACTCAAAGGCATTGAAGTATTTGGTATTGTACTTTTTCTCTGGGTAATAAGAAGTTTGCTCCATACCATCAAGGATTATTTCAAGACCCTACCAGGTCTAAAGGACAAGCCTATTGATAGTTATATTCAGGTCTTTATGATTTTCTCATGGGCCATTGGTCTGTTTTATGCCTTTTCGATTATTACAGGGATCGATTTATGGGTTTTCCTGACTGCTCTTGGAACAGCCTCTGCAGTAATCATTCTTGTTTTTAAGGATACAATTATGGGATTTGTAGCTAGTATTCAAGTTTCCATAAACGATATGGTACGTATTGGTGATTGGATTTCTTTTGATAAATATGGTGCAGATGGTGATGTCATTGAAATAAACCTGGCCACTGTCAAAGTCCAGAATTTTGATAAAACGATTACGACAATACCAACATATGCCCTGATTTCAGATTCCTTCAAGAATTGGCGAGGAATGATGAATTCTGATGGTAGGCGCATGAAAAGGGCCTTGATCATAAAACAGGAAAGTATACACTTCTTGACTACGGAGGAGATTGAATCCCTCAAAAAGATTGAAATGATTACGGAATACCTTGAAAATCGCAATAAAGCGATAGAATCTTTCAATACGGAGCATCAAATCGACAAGTCTATTTTAATCAATGGAAAGAATCTTACCAATGTCGGCGTTTTCAGGAAGTATATCGACAGTTACTTACAGCAGCATTCGGGGGTCAACAAAGACATGACCATAATGGTACGACAGTTAGCACCTACGGCCCAAGGATTGCCCATTGAGATTTACGCTTTTAGTAGTGACAAGCGCTGGGCCAATTATGAATATATAATGGCCGACATATTTGACCATCTTTTGGCCGCTATCCCCTATTTTGATTTGGAAGGCTTTGAATTACCCAGTAGTACAAATTTTAAGGATCAAATTCAACAAAGCAACCCAATTTAGTTTTCCTTATCTTTTTAATGCAAAGCGTTTAAAAGATAAGATATGCGTGGAAATTTGATGCTATATGTTTTTTCTACAGTACTACTTCTGGTCGGTTGTAACACAAGTGACGATACTGGGAAAGACCCTATTAATGGTGTCTGGGACCTAAGAAACATTAGTGGAGGATTTGCTGGCATTAACGATGACTATCCACCAGGGATAATTACCTGGAGTTTCAGTAAAAAGAATTCAGTACTTACGGTAATTAACAATAATGGGACCAATACCATCTATGATGGCTTCGAATCTGGTAAATATCCATATTCCATATTACAAATAGACAAGGTGCTATATCTTGAAATTGACGGTAATGAATTCGGTGGCCTCGTTATTTCCCAAAATGAACTGGTCATAGATCAAAACATTTGCGTGTCGGGAAATGGTGTAGATGGGTTTGTTCTGCTTTTAAGAAACTAACGATTTACTTCAAATTGTTGAGTATGAAATCGAGGGTTTTGTTGGTGT
>CAZHJO010000330.1:0-3903 GCA_964532755.1 uncultured Maribacter sp.
TGCCCAAAGCGGTGGTCGCACAGATGACCTTTTTGGAAAAGCGGATAGTTTTCGAGATACAAGTAGAGATGAAGGCAAAGCGACCGATGAAGTCGAAAATCCTATTTACGGCACCACGATTCCTTGGAATTTACGTTTGGCCTATTCTGCCTCTTATTCCAATTCCGCACGGCAGAATGAATTTAGCAGCCATTCTTTGATGTTTTCAGGAGATGTGGAGTTGGGGCCGCGTTGGAAGGTTGGAGGCTCTTCTGGCTATGATTTTAAGAATCAAGGTTTTACACTCACGCAACTACGCTTTGAACGCGATTTAAAGAGTTTTGTAATGCGATTTAACTGGACGCCTTTTGGAAGATACAAAAGATGGTATTTCTTTATTGGGATAAAAGCATCTATTCTGAGTGATCTTAAATGGGAGAATAGAAGCCAAAGATCACGCTAAAATAATTGACAGTAACAAAACTGGTAATTGAACAAAACACCAAACCCTGAACTTTTTAAATTTCTAAGCAAATGAAGAAGATAATCACAACCAAAAATGCCCCAGCTCCTATTGGCCCTTACAATCAGGCTGTACTTTCGGGAAATACACTATACATTTCAGGCCAAATACCCATAGACCCAAAAACTGGAAATCTAATAGAAGGTGATATTAGAGAGGAAACCAAACAATCCATGGAGAATTTAAAAGCCATCCTCATTGAAGCCGGAATGACTTTTGAACATGTGGTCAAAACGTCGATCTTTATTGCTGATATGAACCAATTTGCTGAAATAAATGCAGTGTATGCCACCTACTTTGATGCGGATACGGCACCCGCGAGAGAAACTGTTGAGGTAGCCAATCTCCCAAAATTCGTAAATGTGGAAATTTCTATGATCGCAGTTAAGTAATTAAATATCCAAACAAAAAAAGAAAAATCAAGCATTGCAATGCTTGATTTTCTTGATTGTCCGTGTCACAGAAAACACTGTTTTAAGGACTTCTCCTTGAACACCTACTGGTATCAGTCATTGGTCATTATGAACAACGGAAGCATTTCAAAGTTTTTATAATACGGATGTAGTTTTGGCCGGTTATAGAACTTATCTACATTTACAAACTTTTTGGTTTCTGTAACCACCTCTATAGGGACATGATCATAGCGGCCATTTTTTAATACTACCATACGGCCGTCTATTCCTTTAAGTAATAAATCTAGAGCAAGATTCCCATAGGCAGTAGGTACCACAGAATCAATAAAATCGGGGTCCCCACAGCGGACCATGTATCCGAGTTTCTGATTGATTACATTTACCCGGTTCCCATTATTATATTTAGCGGATACTTTTTTTAATGCAAGTGAGACCTCATCACCAATACCACCAAGTTTAGCATGGCCAAAGGCATCTTTTTCCATCCCTTCAAATTTCATTTCACCACCTTCGAATGTAGCCCCTTCGGATATTAGGACAATAGAATAATTACTGGGATTTTTATTCCTATCCTCGGTCAGTAGTTCCGCAAGCAATTCAATGTTAAACGGTACTTCGGGTATCAGACATCTATTCGCTGCTCCGGCCAAGGTAGGCAACATAGCGGTAAACCCTGCATAACGCCCAAATACTTCCAAGACCAGAAATCTTTCGTGTGATCCTGCTGCAGTTCGGAGACTATTTGTAAGACTGATGGTTCTAGTTACACAGGTACTAAATCCTATACAATAGTCCGTTCCGGGAACATCATTATCCATGGTTTTGGGAATGGCCATAACCTTTACGCCCTGTTTAAAAAGATGCACGGCATAACTAAGGGTATCATCACCACCAATAGCAATTAAGTGGTCTACCCCTAGCCAATCAAGGTTTTTGATTACCTCTGGCGTCAAATCGTTAATTTCTTTGTTATAGGTGTCGCGTAAATGCTTAGGAACCATCAGATTAGAAACATGACTGGCCCTTGTCCTTGAAGTATGTAGGAATGTACCACCTGTTCTTGCCGCTTTGTTTACCACTATCTGCGACAATTCGGTAAAGTTATTACTATTATCGTGTTTACTGTTTCGAACAATATCTATTAAACCTCCCCAACCTCTTCTAAATCCTATTACTCTGTACCCCTCACGAATAGCTCTGAAAGTAACCGCTCTAATAGCCGGATTGAGCCCAGGGACATCTCCCCCTCCTGTTAAGATACCAATTGTTCCTTTGTATTTTTTAATTTTTGCCATACTATATTATTATTTAATTACCGATTCAAAATCACAACCAAAAAAGGAATGTTAAAGTACTAAATTATGCTGATAATCTTATTAACATTTACTAAAAAAAACCTTTGAATTGGAGCATTAAAATGGCTTTATCAGCGTATCTTTATATAATCTTTGAAAATTCAAAATTATGTCAGCTAATATTCAGAAAATTTTAGGTGATGATGCAAGTTACTTGCTAGATCACACGTGTAAAACGGTAAAGAAAAATCAATTGCACCTTCCCGGTCCGGACTTCGTAGATCGTATTATGGCGCCAAGCGACAGAAATCCTGTTGTATTGCGCAATATGCAGTCCCTTTTTAATTCTGGCCGTATGGGCGGCACGGGATATGTTTCAATTCTTCCAGTGGATCAGGGTATTGAGCACACAGCAGGTGCATCGTTTGCACCTAATCCTATTTATTTTGATCCCGCTAAGATCGTTGAACTTGCCATTGAAGGAGGGTGCAATGCGGTGGCATCCACACTTGGCGTTCTTGGATCCGTATCCAGGAAATATGCCCACAAAATTCCATTTATCCTTAAATTGAACCACAACGAATTACTTACGTATCCCAACAAATTCGATCAAATCATGTTCGCCAGTATAGATCAGGCGTTTGAAATGGGATGTATAGCGGTCGGAGCGACGATTTATTACGGTTCTGAAGAGAGCAACCGGCAGATTGAGGAAGTCTCCAAGGCTTTCGAATATGCCCACCAGTTGGGTATGGTAACTGTGCTTTGGGCCTACCTTCGTAATTCAGGTTTTAAGAAGGACGGAAAGGACTATCATGCATCTGCTGATATTACGGGACAGGCGAATCATTTGGCAGCGACCATTCAAGCCGATATCGTAAAACAAAAACAGGCCGAAAACAACGGTGGATTCAAGGCCATCGAATTCGCTAAAACACATGATAAAGTATATTCCGAGCTAACCACTGACCATCCGATCGACCTAACACGATACCAGGTAATGAACTGTCTGATGGGGAGGGCCGGACTTATCAACTCAGGAGGCTCATCCGGGGCGAACGACCTAGCCCAGGCTGTCAAGACTGCTGTAATCAATAAACGTGCAGGTGGTATGGGACTGATCTCTGGTCGAAAGGCATTCCAAAAACCTATGGCGGAAGGTGTTGAGCTTCTGAATGCTATTCAGGATGTGTATTTGGATGAGAAAATCACTATTGCCTGATTTATTCATATCAAACTAATACTATACATAAAGCCCAGACGGTGTGCCGTCTGGGCTTTGTTTTTGTAGTCCAGGCGTAACTCCTCTTTGAGGGCGCATTATGTCAAAAGATTTAATTTGATATTAGAGGTTCTCGCGGTGAAATTGAACTAAACCTTCAATGGGGCGTTGACGTATGTTCCCAACAATCAAATCATTGCGCTTCAGGACAGTAATAAGCTCATCCTTTAGATAATGGGCAATACTACCTACGAAGTGGACAGGAACTTTAGTTGCCAACTCAAATTGCATGATGTAATTGTTAACGAATTGCTGGAAACCTTTATCGATAACACCTTTACAATAGGGATGGTCTTTATTTTCAATCATAAATCGTGCAAAGGTTGCCAAATACGTATTCGGATTGGGTTGTTTATATAAGTGTTTCTTGATTACATCAGCTTCCAAGTTGTATTCCTTGGCGAACTTAAT
>CAZHJO010000331.1:0-3900 GCA_964532755.1 uncultured Maribacter sp.
ATTTGTGGGATCGGCATGCCCACCAGTGGTGGCCAACGCTTTTCCTGAAGTGAATATACGCGGACCAACTACCACACCTTTGTTAATTGCATTCCGCAATGAAATGTTAACTCCTGAACCACCTAAATCCCGGACGGTCGTAAAGCCTGCTATCAAGGTCTTTTTAGCGTTTAAGGTCGATTCAAAAGCAACATCGGCCTCATTATTGGTAAATCTTTTGATATATGACCGGGGATTGAACTCAGACTCCAAGTGAACATGCATATCTATAAGACCCGGCAATACCGTTTTATCTTTTAAATCAATTACGGTGTCAGAATCTAATCCCGATACATAACCGTTCTCAATGCTTTTTATTTTATTGGCAGAAACAACTATTGTTTTTTCTGATAATGTTTTTCCTGAGGAAACATCCAAAATGTTTCCGCATTGTAGATAGATGTCTTGGGCATTTACCAAAACAACTGAAAATAAAGCAATTAAAAGAAGTGATTTTTTCATGGTTGGTTATTTATAAATAAAAAAGAGAGGAAATATACATATAAATCCTCTCATCCTATTCAACTTGAATTCTTAAATCAGCTTCTTATCTTCCGCTCCCAATCCCAAGCGGATTTCATGGCCTCATCCAAGGTGTATTGCGATTTCCAACCCAATTCTTCATTGGCTTTTGTGGTATCTGCATAAGCAGATGTAATATCCCCAGGTCTCCTGTCTACAATTTTATAATTGAGTTTTTTGCCTGAAACTTTCTCAAAACTATGGATTACTTCAAGGACGGTACTTCCTTTGCCAGTACCCACATTAAAAACCTCGTAATTGACTTTGTTCTTAGCCTCTAATAATCTCTGTAAGGCAACAACATGGGCCTTTGCCAAATCTACAACGTAGATATAATCCCTAACACAGGTGCCATCTGGTGTAGGGTAATCATCCCCAAATACGGAAAGCTCTTTCCTTAAACCAACGCCAGTTTGGGTTATAAAAGGCACTAAATTCTGAGGCACTCCTATGGGCAGTTCCCCAATTTCTGCACTAGGGTGAGCTCCCATTGGATTAAAATAACGAAGTGCAATCGCATTTAAGCTTGGTGTAACTTTACAGGTATCACGAATAATCTCCTCACCCATTTGCTTGGTGTTTCCATAAGGTGATTCAGCTTCCTTTACGGGTGCATCCTCAGTAATGGGCATTTTATCGGCTTGACCATAAACTGTGCAACTTGAACTGAAGATGAAGTTAGCTCGTTTATTTTTCGAAAGCTCCTTCAAAAGATAGACTAAAGTCCCAATATTGTTCTCATAATACAACAAGGGTTTCCCAACGCTTTCACCAACCGCTTTAGAGGCGGCAAAATGTATAACTCCTGCTATGTCATGATGCCTTTTAAAAAAATCCTCGACTTGGGACTTTTCTTTCAAATCCAATTTTTCAAACAATGGGGATTTATTTGTAATGGCCGTAATTCCGTCAAGTACTTCTTCTGAGGAATTTGAACAATCGTCGATAATAACGACATCAAAACCTTCATTTTGTAGTTCAACCACCGTATGTGAACCAATAAATCCAAGACCACCCGTTACAAGAATTTTCATTTATTTCAGATCTTTTTTAATAGTAATATCTACTATGGATATTCATCATGAATTCACAAAACGAATAACCATATTGGTGATATGGGCAATCTGTTCGTCATCCAATTCGGTATGCATAGGAAGCGAAATAACCTCCTTTACCAAATGATTCGTCACAGGAAAATCCAATTCATTATATCGTTCGTCAACGTAAGCCTTCTGTTTGTGCAATGGAATCGGATAATAAACACCACACGGAATTTGATTATCGTTCAAGTGCTGCGCCAACATATCGCGTTTACCGTTGGTTATTCTTAATGTATATTGATGAAAAACATGGCAATCACAGGTATCACAAATTCCATCGCAATGTTTCACAGCAGTTATGGGCAGCACTATGTTCGGTTGCCCTTTGAAGGCCTTTGAATACTTTTTTGCCGCTTCCCTTCTGGCATTACAATAACCATCCAACAACGGGAGTTTTGTCCTCAAAACAGCAGCCTGAATGGAATCCAGTCTGGAATTTACGCCCACTACATCATGATGGTACCTTTGATACATGCCATGATTCACAATACCCCGTATTGTGTGCGCCAAAGAATCGTCATTTGTAAAAATGGCCCCGCCATCCCCATAACACCCTAAATTCTTTGAAGGGAAAAAAGATGTTGAGCCCACATGGCCGATTGTTCCAGCTTTTTGCTTTATTCCATTTGCTCCCGTATAATTAGCACCAATAGCTTGGGCATTATCCTCTATTACAAACAAATTGTTCCTTTTCGCTAAATCCATAATGGCGTCCATATTGGCGCATTGACCAAAGAGATGTACAGGGACAATGGCCTTGGTTTTAGGGGTGATGGCTTTTTCAATCGCCGAAACATCTATATTAAATGTGTCTTCCTCTACATCGACTAAAACCGGTGTCAATTGTAACAAAGCAATGACTTCGACGGTTGCAGCAAATGTAAAATCCGCTGTAATCACCTCATCACCCGGTTGCAAGCCCAAACCCATCATGGCAATCTGCAAGGCATCAGTACCGTTGGCACACGGAATAACATGCTTTACTCCCAAATATTCCTCCAATTCTTTTTGAAAGGCATGTACTTCGGGCCCATTGATAAAGGCTGAAGTTTCCAGAATATTCGAAATCGATGAATTTATTTGCTCTTTGATGGATTGGTACTGACCGTTCAGGTCTACCATTTGTATTTTACGCATCTGCAAGAATTAGAATAGTATAATTGCAAAAATAAGGAACAATTCTGGAAAGAACCGTATTTTAGCCACAAACCATAACCAAGTGAATTTTATCTATAACCTCATCGTACACCTCACATGGTTCCACTTAAAAATAGTGGCTCTTTTTCACCCCAAAATCAAACTTTTTGTTCAAGGAAGAAAAGCGGCTTTTTCCACATTAAAAAACAAGATTCGAAAAAATGATAAGGTCATTTGGGTCCATGTGGCCTCTTTGGGTGAATTTGAGCAAGGTCTTCCTGTGATTGAAAAACTTAAATCAACATATCCCTCTTATAAAATATTGATAACTTTCTTCTCGCCTTCCGGCTACGAGGTCAAAAAAAATAACGCAATAGGGGATGCCGTGATTTATCTGCCCATGGATACAAGGAAAAATGCCAAACGTTTTCTCACAGCCGTAAATCCGGCCTTGGCGATTTTTGTGAAATATGAGATTTGGCCAAATTACCTTAAAGTCTTAAATGAAAAACAAGTTCCGACGCTTTTGATTTCTGCAATATTCAGAAAAGAGCAGATATTTTTCAAATGGTATGGAGGAATCATGCGAAGATCTATCGAATCTTTTACCCATTTCTTTGTCCAAGATGAACATTCGGTGACACTCCTCGAAAGCATCGAACTCAATAATGTGACCCTTAGCGGGGATACAAGATTTGATAGGGTTTCCGAGATCATGGAAAGCGATAACCATCTATCCTTCATGGAGCAATTCAAAGAAAACGAAACCTGTTTGGTCGCAGGTAGCACATGGCCTGAGGATGAAGAAATCCTTGTGGATTTTATTAATGAATCGCCAAATCCTCTGAAAATTGTGATATCCCCCCATAATATCAACTCGGACCATATTCAAACCTTGAAAAAATCAATCCAAAAAAGGGCAGTAGTTTATTCTGAAGCTGAAAATGACCTTTCTTCTTACGACGTATTGATAATAGATACGATAGGATTTTTGACCAAAATTTATAGTTATGCCGATATTGCATACGTAGGCGGGGCTTTCTCTACGGGACTGCACAATACCTTGGAACCAGCGGTTTTTGGCATTCCCATACTTATCGGT
>CAZHJO010000332.1:0-3891 GCA_964532755.1 uncultured Maribacter sp.
ATCGAGTGACTTCATAAATGCTTCGGTTGGATATAGTGGCTCATGGGGATTTAGTGGATCAATAGGTGTAACACTAACAAACTTTTCAATTACCAACCAAGCGAATGACGTAAAGGGAAATTGTAATCTTATCACATTTCCTAATTATTGTGGTGAATTTTGGAGTAGCCTATACATCTGGGCAATTTATCTGAAAATGGGCATGTATTCCTGTAATATTGACTTTTAGGATTCTTTGGTCATTTTCATTTTAAAATCTGGAGGGATAAAATCAGTAAAAAAAATACGAACTTCAAAACGGCCCGATCCGAGTTGGAACTAGCGCTAGTTCTTAACGGAAAATCATTAACTATAAATTCGAAACTGACGGTTAGACCATTATCAGATATAAAACTAAATGATGATTGAGAATTTTCTAAAGTCAATTGGAGTCCTTTGTTCTATTGTATTATATATTTCCTGCGGGAATTCGGACGAACTTAAATTGTTCAATGGAGATTCGCTTGAAGGCTGGTAGATGAGAAAGGCCTGATACGTCGCGATATCCAAGACCGGATATCTTTCCGGTCATCATCTATAAAGTCGCTGATAAAGAACTGGTTGAAGAAGCTATTGATCCAAAGGATTGGAATGATGTTCATATCAAGGCAATTGGCCCTGATATCGAAATTAAAATCAATGGGGTCACAACAGCAAAATACACCGAGAAAGGTGATGTACCTACAAACCGATGTATTTGTCTTCAAACCCATGCTGGAGAACCTTATGAGGTTTGGTATAAAAACATTGTGCTAAACAAATTAGAACAATAATTGAATCCTGCCTGCCGGCAGGTAGGGCTGATAGCAATGAACATGATAATCATTTTCAGCTATTATTGGCCTCACTGCATATGCCGAACCGTTAAAATTTTAATTACTATTTCTCCCATCCCCTATTGCAGTCTTGTAAAACGAACGTTTATCGGGACCTTCCTAATGAAGTAGACTCCTATTAATTTTGGCCGAATCTTGTATGGCTTCAACTTTAAAAAGCATCTTACAATAAAGGATAAGTGCCCTCCGACCTTTACGACATCTGTTACTCTATATAATAGGGTGGTCTTATTATGACTTAAAAATCTAAAATAACTGTACCTAAGACTTAGCTATTCAATTATTATATTGGTCCAATCGTAAAAGTAATAAGGTTCATATGCACTTTATTCATACATTAGCCACAACTCTCCATGAAGTTGGTAATTTATTTTTTTTATATTAATAAATATTGAGATCTATGAGAATTTCCTTGATGAAAGTTTCACTCCAGCAAGTCAAAAGTGTATTTGAGATCTTGGGGATTGTTGCAGTTGTGATCAGCTTGCTGCTTTTGAGGCAAGAAATAGTACAAAATCAAGTTTTAGCAGAAATCAATTATGAGATGACAATTACTCAAAACAGGATCATCGCGAATCAAACCATAGCTGAGCATTCTGACATTTGGGTAAGAGGATGCGCGAATGATAGTCTCAGTATTGAAGAAATGGTCATTTTTAAAGCAATGATTGATGATAGGAATACTCTAGCATTTTATAATGCTATCAAAGGCACTCGATTATATGATACAATAATGGCTTCGATCGAGCTAGCTGATTTTGCAGGATTTCTCCATGAAAATCCTGGTGCGAGAAAAGTCTGGAAACAATACGAAGAAAAGGTGATTTCAAATCGAAAGATACTTGGTTCCCCTTCCTCTGATTTATGGTACACTGAAGTTACAAAGGCATTGGAAATACTTGATGGACTAGAACCGCAATAATGTCTGATTAGTCTAACAGTCGTTAAGGTCAATTTCGGTCCAATCTGACCTATTTAAATCCCATCTTAACATAAAATCTGTCATAATATAGTGCGGACAATGGTACCAGGAAAACGCCTGGTGAAAAAATCATTATCATATCATTATTTGAAAAATCCCATCGGTTTAAAAAGACAGGTATGAATGTATTGAGCGTATTGATTAACTTTATCAGATACCTCAACAGGATGAAAACCAAAAATTTTGTTGCCATAACACTTACCATAGGAATTCTATTAGGCCTACTCATCTATTGGCGAGAGGGGGAAGCAAGAGATCAGGTTAATCTTTTTCATGTATTGCTTTGGCAAATTGGGGTTTGGCTACCATGGGTTATTGGTTTTAAGGTATTGGACAACATCATTAAAAGAAAAGATAATGCTAGCGTTCCACTGTTATTAAGTTCTTGCATCATTTTGGTGGGCCTACACTTTGGATGGTTTTTTTTCCTAAGTTCAAATTTTAGCCCATACATAGGACAATATGGTTGCAGATATGGAGTCTACCGCTATTTCTTTATTTTCTGGACACTAATAGATATTGCACTCGTCTGGTTTATTGTAGATAAGCTAAAGGGAGTTACAAGTGAAGAATTGACCTCACCTCTATTGTTTGAACTTACGCGTGGAGGCCACAAATATTTTTGTGAACCTGGCCAAATTCAGCTATTGACCGCTGAAAACTACTACACCAAGCTATACACTACTGAAGGCGTTTTTGTGATGCGAAAATCCTTAAAATCATTCCAAGATGCGCTCCCGCCAAGTATGTTCAAAAAGATACACAGGTCTACTATCATCAATGTGAACTATGTTTCTGAACTTGCAAGGGGCAATGACAAGGGTCTTGAGGTAATTATGAAAGATGGTACCAGACGAAAAGTAAGTAGGAATTATGTTAAGGAAATCAGAAATATTTTTAAAAATAGGACCTACTAAGTCCATTCACTATCAAAATCTTGCCCATTCACTGCAAAGGGTATTTTTCATCTCTTTATTTAGTTAAGTTTAGGTTATAAACTTAGGATATATTTCCTATTGCCCAGAGTTTGTTCATCAATCAGTCTGTATTAAATCGCAATCCAATAAAAAAGAATATATGCCTTCTTATACCTTAACCATCAATAATGACAAAAAAGTCATCTCAGCGAATCCCGACACCCCCCTGTTATGGGTATTAAGGGACATCCTAGATTTGACCGGCACAAAGTTTAGCTGTGGAATAGGATTATGTGGTGCTTGTACGGTTCACTATAAAGGCAAGCCGGTCAAGTCTTGCACTTTGACCATAGCCGCTTCCTTGGATGGAAACATCACCACTATT
The DNA here is from genome assembly GCA_964532755.1 of uncultured Maribacter sp. Classification (GTDB taxonomy): domain Bacteria; phylum Bacteroidota; class Bacteroidia; order Flavobacteriales; family Flavobacteriaceae; genus Maribacter_A. The sequence goes on from CAZHJO010000332.1 coordinate 3,160, forward strand.
GAAGGCTTATCGACCGATGGAATTGAACCTATTCAGCAGGCCTGGAAAGCTCTAGATGTTTCTCAATGCGGTTATTGTCAGTCCGGACAAATTATGGCCGCAGCGGCATTGCTTAACAAAAATCCAAAGCCGACTGAAAGCGATATAAACACTGCCATGGCGGGTATTATCTGTCGTTGCGGAACATACACACGAATACGAAAGGCTATACAACTAGCTGCAAGTAAATTAGAAGGATAATGCGCTTACTATTGCTATTTTTAATGGTTATTCCCATACTCAGATCCAACGGTCAGGAACTGCGATTTGTTAATTTTGATTTGGGCGATGATCCCCAAGGGTCTAGAGGTGTTTCTATAGCCGACCTTGATGGTAATGGATTACTCGATATTGTTGTGGCCAACCAGGTCGACAGCACGCTACTTTCGGGTAATGCAATTTATTTTAATCATGACAATGGCTTCCGAAAACAGCCAATCTCGAATAATAACCTAAATGCATGGAGCGAGTCAGTACATACCGTCGATGTCGACAATGACCGTGATTTGGACCTTTTTTTTACGACCCAGTTTGGCGTACCAAACCTTCTCTATTTAAACGATGGTTTCGGAAATTTTTCACTGGGGAAAGTCGGGGATTTGACATCAGATAAAACAAATTCCCCGGGCGCCTGCTGGTGCGATTTTGACTTGGATGGCGATTTGGACGTTTTTGTTGTTAATAGGGACGGTG
>CAZHJO010000333.1:0-3877 GCA_964532755.1 uncultured Maribacter sp.
ATTTTCAGGAGCACTTTTATGGCATACCTGGCACCCATGGCCCCAAAGACCTGCTGGTTTGGTTGAGTTGGGATTTGAGGAATTGGCAAAACGATGGATGCCTATCCTAAATCATTTTGATGAGGAAGGGGTAGATGTTTGTTATGAAATACATCCTGGAGAGGATTTGCATGACGGGGATACTTTTGAACGTTTCCTTGAAGCTACTGGGAACCACAAAAGAGTCAACATCCTATATGATCCAAGCCACTTTGTGCTACAACAATTGGATTATATCACGTATATAGATCATTATCATGAGTTCATTAAGTCTTTTCATGTAAAGGACTCTGAATTCAATCCGACAGGTAAAAAGGGAGCCTTTGGAGGTTATAACGATTGGGGAGACCGCGCTGGCAGATACCGTTCTTTAGGTGATGGCCAAATTGATTTCAAGAGTATCTTCTCTAAATTAACCCAGTATGGCTGTGATGTTTGGGCGGTAATGGAATGGGAGTGTTGTATTAAAAGTCCAGAGCAAGGCGCACGGGAAGGTGCAATCTTTATCCAAGATCATATTATCGAGGCTACCGAAAGAGCTTTCGACGATTTCGCTGGTGCCGAAATTGATAAAGGTATGCTAAAGAAGATATTGGGGATTTGATCTATGGAACATGGGTATCACAATTATAACCAAGGACTATCAAAAAGATAGCTGAACGAAGGTACAGGAACATATGAATAGGGGAGTAATAACCAATACTACAATCTACTCTTAATGCCTACCTTTGCATCAAAATAAATTCACTTTATGATTCAATCCATGACAGGATTTGGGAAGCATGTTGTACAACTTCCTTCCAAAAAAATAACCGTTGAACTTAAATCACTCAATAGTAAAAGCCTTGATTTAAATGCCCGAATGCCTCCGGCTTACCGCGAAAAAGAACTCGAACTACGAAAATTGATCGCTAGTTCTTTAATTAGGGGGAAGATAGATTTTGGTCTGTATGTTGAAAATACAGGCGATGAAACATCAGCACAGGTTAATGAAGCAGTGGTTAAGCTGTATATGAAACAATTGGAATCAATAGCCAAAGGAGATGATTTTAAATTGCTGGAAATGGCATTGCGATTACCTGATGCAATGAAAACGGAGCGCGAGGATATTGACGAAAAGGAATACAGGGCCATTCAAGAAGCCTTAAAGCAGGCATTGTTGGAAATAAATAAATTCAGATCAGAGGAAGGCCTTGTTTTGGAGCACGACTTCATTCAACGAATCAAGAACATGGAATTATTATTAGCGGAAGTAATTCAAATGGATCCAGATCGACAATCGACCATTCGTGAACGTCTTGAAAAGGCCGTTGCGGATATTAAGGCTGAGGTCGATGCAAATAGATTTGAACAGGAACTTATCTATTATTTGGAAAAATATGATATCACCGAGGAAAAAGTGCGATTGGCAAATCATTTGGAATATTTCTCGAAGACGTTGAAATCCAGCGATAGTAATGGTAAAAAATTAGGTTTCATCAGCCAAGAAATAGGAAGGGAAATCAATACCATTGGTTCAAAGGCCAACTACGCCCCAATGCAACAATTGGTTGTCCAAATGAAAGACGAGCTGGAAAAAATTAAAGAACAAATGCTCAACGTATTATAATGGAAGGAGGTAAATTGATTATTTTTTCTGCCCCATCGGGGAGTGGTAAGACAACGATTGTACGCTATTTACTTGAGCAGCCAGAATTGAATCTGGCATTTTCGGTTTCCGCGACTTCCAGGCAAAAAAGGGGAAAAGAGAGACAAGGGGAACACTACTATTTTATGAATGTTTCAGAGTTTAAAAAGCATATTAAGAAGAATGATTTCCTTGAGTGGGAAGAGGTATATCGCGATAACTTTTACGGTACCCTCAAAAGCGAGGTCGAGCGACTTTGGGCCGAAGGGAAAAATGTGATCTTTGATATAGACGTAGCGGGGGGGCTTCGGATTAAAAAGAAATTTCCCAAAGAGACCTTGGCCGTGTTCGTTAAGCCCCCCAGTGTTGATGAATTAAAGATCCGATTGAAAAAAAGGAGTACTGAAAGCGATGATAAGATCAATATGCGGATTGCAAAAGCATCGGTAGAATTGGCAACGGCGCCTCAGTTCGATGAAGTAATAAATAATTATGATCTGGACACTGCTCTAAAGGAAGCTCGCGACTTGGTTGCAGATTTTGTTGGGGCATCAACTTCCAAAAGGGAGGCGTAAAATGAAGAAGGTAGGGTTATTTTTTGGCACATTCAACCCCATACACATTGGGCACTTGGTAATTGCCAATCATATGGTAGAGTATTCAAATTTAGATGAGGTTTGGTTCGTAATTACGCCCATGAGTCCGTTCAAAACAAAAAAGACCTTATTGGATAATCATCACCGCTACCAAATGGTATATGAGGCAACCAAGGACTATTCAAAATTAAAACCCAGTAAAATTGAATTTGATTTGCCCCAGCCCAATTATACAATCAATACGTTGGTGCATTTAGAAGAGCAGTATGAACAAACACATGAATTTGCTTTGATCATGGGGGAGGATAACCTTAAAGGTTTTCATAAATGGAAAAACTACCGGGTCATTTTGGAAAACCATTCCATATACGTATACCCCAGGATATCAAATGGAAAAATAGAGCATCAATTCAAGGACAACCCTAAGATTCATCACATAGATGCTCCGATTATGGAAGTGTCATCTACCTTTATTAGAGAGAATCATAGGAAAGGAAAAAACATCAAACCCCTTTTGCCTGATGCTGTCTGGCAATATATGGATGAAATGAATTTTTATCGATAAGCCCATGAAAAAAAAGCCCCGCTTTACTAAAAGCGGGGCTTTTTGAATCAAAGTCCAAATACTAAAGAAATTCACCAGTATCGTCTATTTTAACTCTCATGGTTTTGTCACCATTTTTAAGTTTAAGTTTATAGCTCTTGTTGGCACCTTTATTTTGGTTATAAGTTACTCTATATGCATCTTTAACGATAGTCCAATTGGGGAATCGCTCAGCAACGGCATTTCTGACTGCGGTTGGAAGTTTAATATTATCAAATCTTTCAATAGTCCTGATTATTTCACCTTCTGGATTATAGGCAGCAACTATTTTTCCTTCTGGAATAAAAAAGGAAACAGTATAAAAGTCATAGTCATCTGAATAAAAATCAGCTTCCTGTACGTTATAGGCAGCAGCTTTTCTTTCTAACATTTTTACCGGAATAGCCACTTCTTTAGAGTCGGTCGCATTAAGGTATTTATAATTGACAGCGGTTACCACAACTTCGGATAACTGTTCAACTTTTGGAACCTGTGCAAATACTGGGCTGGTTAGGCCAATGACAAACAAACCAATAATAAACTTTTTCATGATTTACGATTTAAGTTAATGAATAGGTTAACCAATTTTATTATGGTCAACCATCTATTAGCTAAAAGTAAATGCTAAATCATAACTCCACAATGATCTAAATCAGTCTGTTAGGCTTCGAACCAATCAAGATGGGGAAGAGCCAAAACCTTATTGGAATAATACAATGCATCAAGGTCTTTTCACCTTTGTTCGTTTGAACTTTATTTTTTTATAATCATCGGTTTCATAAATAACACCAAGGTATCTTTTGTTCAGTTTCACCATATCGGAATAGGCAGAAAAACCATTATGTATTTTATAAAGAGGTTCCCAATGTGCTGACTCATCATAACTTGCCATTATTACAAGGTTTTCCCTTTTACCGGTATTGGATGGTGTAGAGAAAAGTATCATGTCCTGTTTGCCATTCAAGGAACTTTCCCACCGCAATAAGGCTGATTGAACAATTGGACTTGGGAATTTGTCAGATTCGATAATGG
>CAZHJO010000334.1:0-3874 GCA_964532755.1 uncultured Maribacter sp.
ATGATGTATTCCAATTTTCCCATAAGCTATTCCAATGTATCAAATTCTGCCCTGAGTTTCTTGGTGAATTTTGAAACGACTAAATCATAGGAATGATCCACTAATTCCATAATCAACTTAGCAGGCAAGTTTTCCAAAATGACAGTATTCCAATGCGATTTGCTCATATGATAACCTGGAATGATTTCGCCATCATATTCTTCACGTAATTCTATGGCCCTTTCAGGATCGCATTTTAAATTGGCCTGTGAAGGAATACGCTCCAATGCAACCAGGGCGAACATTTTTCCCATTACCTTGAATACCAGCGTTTGCTCATCAAAGGGAAACTCCTCGGTTATTCCCTTTTTTGAGATGCAATATTCCCTAAATGCTTCTATATGCATATTTTTAGTTATAAACTCTTGGAATCGTAAACTATTACCTTGGTCCAAAGATGGCTCGATTCCTTAATGAATAATTTATGTGCTGCCTCTTCTTGATATTTTTGTTGGGCATCGGCCGATTCAAAAGTAACAATCAAGGAGTAGGTGAATGATCCGTCCACGACATCCCTGCTTGCCTTGGGTGGCTTACCAATGAAGTTGGTCTTGGCATACATTGAATTGTCCAAAAATTTCTGTAGGGAAGTTTCAAAAGTGGTTCGGTCCTCCTGATTATCAGGTCTTGCCAGCCAAAAATAAACAGTGTGTGCAAAATTAGTATCGAATTCTCGCATAGTGTTCTCCGTTTGGCCGAAACCGGCTAAGGTAAACGTTAAAAATATAAAAAGGATAGCGTTTTTCATAGTGTAAGTTTTACTCCTAGCGGTAGGTCTGGACTCCAATCGTGCGAACATCATAAAAGAGTCATTTATTTAATAGATCTTTTTGTTTTTCAGATATTTCCAATGCGGTGTAATCCAATTTCCAACCTATGGTTTCAACGATTTTTTCAATTATCAGCACCGCCTCCAAAGCCTCACGTTTTGCAGTATCCATTAATCCGCTTTCTGGAATTTTCTCCAAAATGTGTTTTTTTGCTTCTTTGTTCAATGAAGTAAGGTCGTTTGGTGTAAAAGTATTGAAAAGCCCGTTTTGAATATCATAGAATTCCAGTTCGGGTTCAATGGAAATTACCTGAGGTTCCGGGAAGTTGGTCAAGATTATTTTCTTCTTTTCATTATCAGCATGCATGAATATTTTCTGTAAGTCATATCCGATTTGGGCCTTGGCATTGATAACGATCAAAGCTTTCTTTTTACTGCTTACCAAGCTCATAAAATGCTCCTTGGTGTTTTCGTATTTATAGATTTCAGCAAAATCACCCTCCACTGAAATGAGCTTGCATACGCTTTTAATCTTTTCCAACAATACGGTAGATTGATGCTCGGTAAGCTCTTTACTCTTTTTTTTCCTAAAGAGCGAAAACATCCAATACATGGTTATGGCACCAAGGATCAATCCCAAAAAAACCTCAACCATACTATCCATTTTTATTTCCAACTTCCCCCAAATGAGTGTACTTAAATCCTTTGCTATATTTTAATCCGTATCCCAAAGCCCTATCCAATGAGGAATGTGAAAATAAAATAATCCCAGCTAATTGAATAATAGGTGATGACAAATACAATCCAGCGAAATATAAGAGAATGGCCAATCCTTTATGGTGAAATAGGTTATAAGTGAAAGCCCCAACCTTATTCCCGAAAATATAACCTAACATTCCTATATCAGGTGTTATAATTAAAACCAAAAACCACCACCACTGGTATCCCAGCAATCCGAACATGAATAAACCAAGAATGAACATCATTAATTCTTCTAACTTGATCAAGGTTTTCATCCTTCCATTATTTTATATAAAACGGGTCTACTCGGTGAGGCATCATTTTCAAATGGTGCTACTTGCAAATTAAGAAAATAGGTGCCGTCTTCAATAGTATTCGGAACAAAAATTAATTCTGTAATCGTAGCTTGTTTACGTATTTTTCCTCCAACATTCCAGAAAGCCCTATGCGCCAATAAGGCTCCTGCATCCCGCTCTTTATCAACTGAGGGTAAATCAATCAGTAGATGTTCAACGCCTTTATTTACCAAAAACCGGGCGGCTTCTTGCAATATATATGGGGGATTGGTATAGGAATATTGCTTAGAAGTCTTGTCGTTTAGATTAGGCAACGTTCTTATGATTACAGCGTCTCTTTTCTTATTCCCAAAGGCATATTGTAATTGTTTTTTGGAAATCACAAAATCGTCATGAAATTTTTCAGGGGCTATAGTAATGACCTCGGCATAAAAGAAATATTGATTTAGATTTTCATTGACGGAAATAAATTCTTCAGTTAAATGACCCACACATTCAGTATGTGTACCATGCGCATGCGGACTAAACCAAATATAATTGAAATTTATCGCCGCCCCTTTTGAAACCGCACCAATAAATTCGCCTTCGGTATGGGGTTCTATTTGAGAATGTTTGATGTACCAAGCATTGACATCGGACGTATTCCCTTTCATTGGGATTGAGATATCCAATGGTTTTGATAAATCAACGATATGGTTTCTGTTATTAGCCTTTATAGATGCAATCATAAGATAGTACCCCAACGAGTGCAGTTGAGGTGATGGTGTTTTAGTTATTTAGTTTTCGAATGCCCTCGAATAGTCGAAAACCTTTTTAAATATAGAATCCTCCTTTCAACGGAATGCCAATTTCTTTCAATCTAAATTAATCATAAACAAATCGCTGGCAATCCCATCAATCAAAAATTTTCCTTTTTTTGTGGCCACCAATTGTTCTTTTGACGATACCAATAATCCCTGCTTTATATATTTATCGATTTGTTGGTTTAAATATCGGGTATATGTATCCCCAAATTCGGTTTGTATCCTGGCCAAGGAAATGCCCCAACTTGTTCGCAAACCTGTCATAACATACTCATTGTACTTATCGGTTTTTGAAAGGGTTTCAGTGGTCATATGCAGGGCATCCTGCGCTATCGCCTTTAAGTATTTTGGGTTATTGTTAATGTTCCAACTTCTTCGACTCCCATCATAGGAGTGTGCTGAAGGACCAAAACCCATGTATTTCTTTCCCAACCAATAGGCCGTATTGTTTATGGAATAATACCCTGGTTTTCCGAAATTGGATACCTCGTAGCAATCAAAACCTTTATTGGTTAGAACATCATAGAGTAGATGGAACTGTTTTTGTGCTTGTTCATCATCAATTGGTTTTACTTTGCCTTTCTTTATAAAGTTGGCCAAAGCCGTTTTTGGTTCTACTGTCAATGCATATGATGAAATGTGTGGAATACCTAAAGAAAGTGCCTTATCAATATTTTGTTGCCAACGTTTATTGGTCATCCCGGGGATACCATAAATAAGATCGATAGAAATATTCTCAAAATACTTTATTGCTTCTTTGATACATTCCTCGGCCTCTTTAACATTATGGGCACGATTCATGAATTTTAAATCCCCTTCAAAAAAAGACTGAACACCGATGCTTAATCTATTGATTGGACTTTTGGCCAGTTCTTCCTCCTTTTCCTTGGTTAAATCATCTGGATTGGCCTCTAAGGTAATTTCTGGATTTTCGATTACTTTATAATTCAAATAAACCGTATCGATTAAATCATTGATTTCGGATGTTTCCAACACAGATGGAGTCCCTCCTCCTAAATAGATGGTCTCCACATGCTCATTTTTAAATTCCTCCTTTCGTAAAACCATTTCCTTTTTCAAGGCAGCAATCATCTGTTCTTTCTTAGCCAAACTGGTCGAAAAATGGAAATCACAATAATGGCATGCCTGTTTGCAAAAGGGGATATGTAGGTAAATTCCGCCCATATTCAGTTTCTGAATAAGACAATTACATACGAAATTCCATA